>CBHWBX010000291.1:0-6150 GCA_966111935.1 uncultured Gemmatimonadaceae bacterium | reverse complement strand
AAAGGGCTCCGGTTGCGGGTGTGTTGATTTTTCAACCGTGATGCTGAAAAGTCAACACCGGAAAAGAGGATTTTGGGATCTTCCTCGATCCCGGGATGGTTTTATTTGCCCCTCGGCAGGGTCACCGTAAAGGTCGACCCGTGATCGAGCTCGCTCGCCACCGTCAGGTCGCCGCGCATCGCCCTGGCGAGCTGGCGGCTGATCGGAAGGCCGAGTCCGACGCCCTGGTCGGTCGACTTGAGGGCGCGCTTCGCCTGCACGAACGGCTCGAAGATCCGCTCGCGATGGTCGCTGGGGATGCCGATCCCCGTGTCGCTGACCGAGATCGCCACATCGCTCGCCGCGAGCTGCACGCCGAGTGTGATCGTACCGCCGGCCGGCGTGAACTTGAGGGCGTTCGCGAGCAGGTTGAGCAGGATCTGTCGCAGCTTGTCTTCGTCCGCGCAGACGGTGACACCCTCGGACGCCGGAAGAGGCGCGAGCGTGAGCTGTTTTTCCACGAGCTGCGGCGTGATCATGTCGACGACCGACGCGATCACGCGCGCGAGCGCGACGTCGCGGATGCGATAGTCGATCTTCCCCGAGCCGAGCTTGGCGAAGCTCAACACGTCGCTGACGAGCGCATCGAGGTGATTCTTGCTGCGCTGGATCTTCAGCAGATCGGCGCGCTGCTCCTCGGTGACCGGGCCGCGCACGCCCATCTCGATGAGCTGTGCATAGCCGCCGATCGCGTTGAGCGGCGTGCGCAGCTCGTGGCTCATCGCGGCGAGGAAATCCGACTTCGCGTGATTCGCCTCCGTCGCCTCGACCGTGAGCCGGCGCAGCTCGGCCTCGGCCTGCTTGCGATCCTCGATCTCGGTGTTGGTGCCGAACCAGCGAATCACACGCCCGGTCTCGTCGCGCTGCGGTGTCGCACGGCTCAGGTGCCAGCGATAGGCCTGGTGGGCGTCGCTCCACAGCCGAAACTCGATCTCGTACGGCTCGCCGCGCTCGATGCTCTCGCGCCAGCGGTCGAGCGCCGGCGTGACGTCGTCGCTGTGCAGGACGCTGATCCACTGGTCGCCGATGACGTCATCGACGGTCTTGCCGAAGTAGCGCGCCGTGCGCTCGTTCACATAGTCGATCGCGCCGTCGGCGGTCGCCGTCCAGACCTGAACGGGAATCGAGTTGGCGAGGAAGCGATAGCGCTCTTCACTCTCCTCGGCGGCGGCGCGCACGGACTCGCTCTCGTGCCAGAGCCGCTCGATCTCGCGCTGGGCACGCACACTCTCGGTGACGTCCGACCCGTGCGCGACGATGCCCACTCGCTGGCCGCTCGCATTGGTGAGCGGCTGATAGATGAAATCGAGAAAGTGCTCGCCCATCTCGCCGGTCGGCGCATCGCGGAGCATGATCGGAATCGCGCGGCCGATGAACGGCTCACCCGTCTCGAGCACCTTATCGAGCAGCTCGACGAAACCCTGCTCCTGCACTTCCGGAAGCACCTCGGCGACGGGCTTGCCGATGATGTCGCCGCGGCCGATCAGACGGAGATACTCATCATTCGCGAACTCGAAGACGTGGTCGCGTCCATGCAGCACCGCCATGAACGCCGGCGCCTGCGCGAACACCTCGCGGAGATAGAGCTCGGCGCGTTCGGCGGCGGCGCGCGCTTCACGCAGCTCGCGCTCGAGGAGAATGCGGCGCGTCGTCTCCGCCGCGGGATTGAAGAACGCGACGACGGTGCCGTCTTCATCGCGGATCGGACTGAGCGAGAAGGTGAACCAGGCGTCGCCCGATCCGACCTCGCGCTCCATCATGAAGTGCGCATCTTCGGCGAATATCGCCTCGCCGCCTTCGACGATGCGCGGAAACCACGGACCGATCTCGTCCCAGATCTCCGCCCAAACGACGCGTCCGGGCGCACCGAGGGCGCGCGGATGCTTCGCCCCGAGCACCTTGATGTACGCGTCGTTGTAGATGAGCTGGAGCTCGGGACCGCACCAGAGATTGATCGGGAAGGGCGACTCGAGCGCCATGCGAACGGCGGTGACGAGCGCTGGTGCCCAGTCGCTTACCGGTCCGAGCGGAGTCGCCGCCCAATCGATCGCGCGACACCGCCGGGCCATCTCCGACTCACCCGGAAAGGGTGACGTCGCATCTCTCGCTCGTGCCGGGGCTGACATCCCGCGCAATGTACCGCAGGATCAAAGCCGCGGCTGCCGACTGTCCGCTTAGTTCGGCGGGACGGGCAGGCCTTCGCGCTGCTGGGTGCGGATCGCGTCGGCGTTGCGTGCGCGATTCCCGCGCACGTTCTCCGGCTTCATGTTGTCGATGAAATCTCCGAGCTTCCACCCGAGCGACGATGGACCGCGGTACGCGTCCTGGTAGCCGAGGGTGTAGCCGACGGCGAGAACGAGGATGAACGGCAGCACACGCTTGGCGAAGGAGATCCAATCGAATCGCATCTGGCTGGTAGGGAGCTGGGTTGTTTACGGGCGCCGCACGAGCGACGGCGCGGTGGTCGATGAACCGCCGAGCACGATCGGCTGCGGCAGTCGCTTTTACCAAACCTCGGTGGTACCGCGGCCGGGGATAAGATTCCCCAACGCGCCGCCCGCACTCGGAAGACGATACGGATCGGCCGCGAGGAGATTCACCTGATAGCCGATGTCGGCGAGGCTGCCGATCGTCATCGCGCTGAACGGCATCCCGCCGGTGTTGACGTAGCCGGTCATCAGCTCGTTGCCGAACGTCGACTCGCGCCAGTGCGAGTCGCTCGTTCCGGGCAGGAGATTGTTCTCGACGGGCACGCTCGTCGCGCACGTCAGGGTGCCGCCGAATCCGATGCACCCCTGCCGCGCCTGCGCGCCCCAGTACGTCACCGAAGTCGTGCCCGCCGCGGTGATGAGGTTCTTGTCCTGCCAGAGCGTCCCGATGCCGACGACGTGCAGCATCTCGTGGGTGATCACGTCCTGCGTCGTGCCGTTCGCGGCCATGCTCGCCATGTCGGCGGAGTCGAACAGCATCACGCCGACGACGGTGAACAGCCCGGTCGCCGCGCTGCGCAGCACGCACGGTCCCGCTTCGGCGAGAATCTTCCCCGGCCCGTCGATCGGCGAGACCGACGCGAAGATCACCAGGTCGTCGACCGTCTCGTTCATCGTCGGCAGTCCGACGATTCCGCATGCGTCGGCGACGTTCACGTTCACCGGCACGTCCGGCACGTCGCCGGTCACGGCGCCGCGAATGCGCGCCGCCGCGTTGGTGAACCATCCGCGCTGCTCGTCGGTCATCGCGCCGCCGAAGAAGCGCACGTCGATGTCGTAGTCGCTGGCGATCGGAACGACGACGTCCCTGCTCAACACGCCGGACGTGACGTGCACCGACTGCGGGACGGCGCTCTTGCCGAGCGTCCACGCCGGCATGGCGATCGCCCCCAACGCCGAAGCGGTCGCGCTCGTCCCGGCGATCGATCCACCGCCGCCGACCGACGAGAAGGCCGCCGACTGTCCGGCGATCGCGTTGCCGAATCGATCGACGACACGGACGGCGAGTCCGTCGAGCACCGAGCCCGCGGCCGCACGAGTCGGCGCGTTGTCGACGGCGATCGATGCCGGATCGCCCGGCGCCACCGTCGCGACGAAGGCGACGGACGCCGATCCGACGCTGAGCGTCAGCGCGCTCTGCCCCGCGACGGTCCCGACGTTCCACCCGCTGATCGTGACGACGCCGTCGGCACCGCTCGTCGCCGACGTGGGCGCAGTGGCGGTCCCCTGCGCTGCCACGGTCACCGTCGACGACGCGATCGGATTTCCGAACGCGTCGGTGACGCGCGCCTGTGGCGATGCGGTGATGACGTCGCCCGCGTGCGCGCTGATCGCCGTCGGCGTGATCGCGACGAGCTTGGCCGGCGCACCCGCGGCGGCCGTCGCCGAGATCACGAGGGGCGCGAGCCCGTTCACCGTCACGGTGACCGACTGCGTGCCGACGCTGGGGCCGAGCGTCCAGGTGCCGACGCTCGTCGGACCGGAGATCGTGCGCGTCGGCGCGCCGGTCAGCGTTCCACCGCCGGCACTCACCGCGAGCGAGACGCGGACGTTGCTCAACGCCTTGCCGCTCGCGTCGTAGACGACGAACGAGGGCACGACGGCGATCGACTGCCCCACCGTCCCGTGTTGATCCGCTCCGGCACTCAAGGCGACGGACGCGGGGACGACGGGCGTGGTCGAGCTGTCGTGACAGGCAGCGGCAACGAAGACCGCGGCAAGAGCGGCGAGGAGACGAAGCGACTTCATGTGTGGAGGCCGGACGGGCCACGACGAGGAGGGATCCTCGACGTACCCGGAAAAGGACGATTGGAGCCGTCCTCGAACAACGAACTGATACAAGAATTCTCGTCAACACCCGGGGAAGGCGAAAGCTCAGCCCGCCAATTAGCTTTCTCGCGATGTCATCCCACCCTGAAGGCGGCGCGCAGCGCGCCGCCTCGATCGCGCTCACCGTCGGCGTCCTTGGCATCGGCTGGTCGGCGATCTTCGTGCGCTGGTCGGGCGTCTCGGGAATGGTCTCGGCGTTTTTCCGTCTGGCGCTGGCCGCGCTGGTGCTCGTCCCCTGGCATCTCGCGACCTCGCGCGGCAAGCCCCCGATCACCGCGGTCTCGCGCCGCAACGCGATCCTCGCCGGCATCGTCTTCGCCGCCGACTTAGCGTTCTTCAATTCGGCGATCATGATCACGAACGCGGCGAATGCAACGCTGCTCGGCGTCAACGCGCCGATCTTCGTGGCGATCGGGGCGTGGATGCTCTACGGCGACCGCCCGTCGCGCCGGTTCTGGGTCGGCTTCGCGCTCGCGCTCGCCGGAATGGTCTACATCGTCGGCACCGACGTCGTGCTCCATCCGACGTTCGGCCTGGGCGACTTCTACGCGCTGCTCGGCGCGGCGTTCTACGGCGCGTACCTGCTGTACGTCCAGAAGGCGCGCACGGGGATGGACACGCTCACGTTCAGCACCTGGTGCGTGTGCTCGGGCGCCCTCAGCCTGCTGCCGGTGTGCATTCTCGCCGGCAAGCCGCTCTGGGGATTTCCGGCGACGTCGTGGTGGGCACTGATCGGCCTCGCGCTCGCGTCGCAGGTCCTCGGACACCTGCTCGTCGCCTACGCGCTCGGCCACATGAACGTGACGATCTCGTCGATCGTGTTGCTCGCGCAGGCGCCGCTCACGGCGATCTTCGCGTGGCCTGCGCTCGGCGAGCGCATCCGCGGCGGTCAGGCCGCCGGCGGTGCACTCGTCCTTGCCGGCATTGGCGTCGTGAATCTCAATCGGTTGCGCGGACGATCGGCACCACCCGAAGAATCCGCGACCGCGCCTGGCACCTGAAGGCCGGTATCGCCTGGGTCCGACGGTCCTGTCGTAAGGCGGGTTGGACGTCTTCTTTGAAGAACGATCCCGGGATCATGGTTGATCCAGGGATCGTTCTTTTGATCAGTCCTTGACGACCATCGGAATCGGGTTGTCCAGATAGACCGTCTTGGTCTCGCTGCGGAAGTGCAGCACGCGCCAGAACCAGTTCTCGTCGCGCGGCGAGCCGCCGTGCTCCATGAGGTAGCGCGCGACCCGATAGGCGTCGTCCGGATCCATGCGCAGGCAGCCGTGTGATGCCGCATCGCCAAGGCTCTCGACGTCGCCGGTTCCGTGGATGTAGTAGTCCGGCTCGCGGAAGAAGATCTTCACGAGCTTCATCGGATTCGCCTTCGCGCCGGGATCCTGCGGCTTCTTGTTCTTCGCCCACGGCTGGTCGGGCGGAATCCACGCCGGATTCCAGACGATCTTCCGAATCTTGTAATTGCCGCGCGGCGTCGGCTTGCTGTCTTTGCCGACCGCGACGGCATACGTCTCGAGCACCTCATCGCCCTGCTTGATGAGCAGCTTGCGCTCGCTGATATCCGCTTCCAGCGAGATGCCCGGATCGCCCGGCTCGGCAGCGCGGGCACCATGTACGACAACGCTCGCCGTCCCGCCCGCGATCGTCAGCAGGGCGACAGCGAGCGTGCGCTTCAGTCTCGAATTGATGGCTTGGCTCTTCATGCAAACAATTGAAGGCAAGCCACGGACCAGCTTACCGTCCGGTGCGGCCCTGCCCGGCAGCCGGAGCGCTCGTCACCCACGCC
>CBHWBX010000290.1:0-6150 GCA_966111935.1 uncultured Gemmatimonadaceae bacterium | reverse complement strand
ACGACTTCGTCACCCACTCGCGCAGCGAGAAGTGCGTCGTCATCCCGCCGGCCCAGGTCGTGGTGATCGACGGGATCCTGCTCTTCAGCGACGCCCGGGTCCGCGATCTCTGCGACACGAAGGTGTTCGTCGATGCCGATGCCGACATCCGCCTCGTCCGGCGCATCCGGCGCGACATCAACAAGCGCGGGCGTCCGCTCGATGAAGTCCTCGATCAGTATCTCACCACGGTCCAGCCGATGCATCTGCAGTTCGTCGAACCGTCGAAGCGCTACGCCGACGTCATCGTTCCGCGAGGCGGCCACAACGCCGTCGCGATCGAGATGATCGTCGCGAAGATCCATCGCCGCGTCGCCTCGGCGCGCGCGGCCCAACAGCGAGTGTCGAGATGACGGCGAGCCCGAACGCGACGGGCGAACGCATCCTCGTCGTCGACGACGAAGCCGACATCGTCGCGCTCGTGGCCTATCATCTCGTGAAGGCGGGCTACCGCGTCTCGACTGCGTCGAACGGTCCGGACGCGCTCAATGCGGCGCGCCAGGAACGGCCGGCGCTGCTCGTCCTCGATCTCATGCTGCCGGGCGCGTCGGGGTACGACGTGCTCGAACAGATCCGCAACCAGCCGGCGACGCGCGACATCGCGGTGCTGATGCTCACGGCGCGGCGCGAGGAGCAGGATCGCATTCGCGGCCTGTCGCTCGGCGCCGACGACTATCTCACGAAGCCGTTCAGCCCCCAGGAGCTCGTGCTCCGCGTCGGCGCGATCCTGCGCCGTTTGAGCGCGGGGGGCGTCGGGCCGGCGGACATCCTGACGCTCGGCGCGATCACGATCGACCGCGCGGAACATCGCGTATCGGTCGACGGCCATCTGATCGATCTCACGCCGACCGAGTACAAGCTCCTGCTCATCCTTGCGGAACGGCGCGGACGCGTGCAGAGTCGTGCGCATCTGCTGGAGACGGTGTGGGACGCCGCTCCGGACATTCAGACGCGCACCGTCGACATGCACGTGCAGCGACTGCGCACCAAGCTCGGAGAGTCGGGAGATTTGATCGAAACGGTTCGCGGATTCGGATACCGCCTCAAGAGCGGACAGTCGCGCAGCGCGTGAGAGGCTAACTCATGCGCTTGACCCAGCGGCTGCTCGTCGGGTCGCTGGTGCTCGTCCTGGTGCTCGTCGTGGGCATCGTGGCGATTGCCGGCAACCGGCTCCGCGACCGGCTTTCTGAAGAGACCCGCCGAGAGCTCGAGCGCGAAGCGCGCCTCGTCGGCGTGTCGTGGACGGCCCGCGTCAACGCCGACTCGCTTGCCGACGTCGCCGGCCAGGCGCTCGGCCGCCGCGTCACGCTGATCGACAGCACCGGGCGCGTGATCGGCGACTCGGAGTTCGACGGCGAGCCGCTCATGCATCTTCAGAACCATCTCGAGCGTCCGGAGGTCCAGGCGGCGCGCGCGACGGGCGTCGGCAGCTCGATGCGCATCAGTCCGTCGGCGGGCGACGATGAGATCTACGTGGCCGTGCGCCATCCGCTCGGCTACGCCCGCGTCTCCGTCGGCACGACGAAGTTCCGCGAGATCGTGACCGGCGCGCAGAAGGACGTGATCGTCGCGGGGCTGATCGCGGTGGTGTTCGCGTTGATCATCGGCTTCGCGTTCTCGCGGAGCGTGTCACGCCCGATCATCGAGCTGCGCGACGTCGCTCAGGCGATCGCCGCGGGCGAGCTCGAACGGCGCCCGACGCTGGCCGCGCCCGGCGAGGTCGGCGACCTGGCGATGGCACTGCATCGCATGACCGAGCAGCTCGCATCACGGCTGTCGGCGCTCGAGTCGGAGGACGCGCTGCTCAGCGCGGTAATCGAATCGCTCGACGAAGGGATCGTCGCGGTGAGCGCGCGCAGCGACGTCGTTCGTGTGAACGAGAGCGCGCGCCGTCTACTCGGCGTATCGGCGGCGGTCCCCTTCTCCACCGACCTGCTGCCGCAGGAGCGGCTGATCCGCGACGCGGTGCGCGCGGCGATGCACGGCCAGGCGACCGACCCGACCGAGCTCACGCTCGCCGAACGGACGCTGCTGATCACGGCGCGTCCGCTGCCCGACGGCGGCGCGGTGCTCGCCGTGATGGACCTGACGACGCGCCGTCGGCTCGAGACGATCCGCCGCGACTTCGTGGCGAACGTCTCACACGAGCTCAAGACGCCGCTGACCGTCATCGGCGGATTCGCGGAAACGCTGCGCGACCGCGATCTCTCGGAGACCGATCGCCTGCGGTTCATCACGACGATCGAATCGAACACACGGCGCATGCAGCGCATCGTCGACGATCTGCTCGACCTGTCGCGCTACGAGTCGGGCAGCTGGGTACCGAACGTCGTCTCGAACGACCTCGCCGGTGTGGTCACCGACGTGTTCACGTCGGTGCAGCGCGCGGCGGACGCAAAGGGTTTGACACTGGCCTTCCAGGCGTCGGCGAACGCCCGGCACGTCGACGCCGATCCCACGGCGCTTCGGCAGATCGTCGCGAATCTCGTCGAGAATGCGGTCCGTCACACGGCGCGCGGCGGGATCACCGTGCGTGCAGAGGCGCCGGCTGCTGGAGGGACGACGGTGAGCGTGAGCGATACGGGGTCCGGCATCCCCGTCGAACACCTCGGCCGCATCTTCGAGCGCTTCTACCGCGTCGATTCGGGGCGTGCGCGCGGTGAGGGCGGGACGGGGCTCGGGCTCGCGATCGTGCGGCATCTCGTGGAGGCGCACGGTGGGTCGGTACGCGCGGAGAGCGCCGTGAACCAAGGCACGACGATCACGGTGCACTTCCCCAGGGCCGTTACCCAGGCGTGACCGCGTTTCTTCTTTGCGCGTGACGGCGCGACGCGAGCTTCCCTGTCCGACTCACAGGATGCTCGCATGGAGTTTTGCCGCGTTTCCATCGAAGCCCACCGTCACGCTGCGACGCTGTACGTCGCCGGCTTCCTTGCCGGGATGGCCGCGACACGCGCTGAAGAGCTGATGAGCGCGCTGTCTGGCGAGACGAACGTGGTTCGTGTCGACCTGCGAGCGGTCGATCTCATCGATCCCGACTCGTTCGTCCGCGTGGCGCGGGCACTCAACCGCTGGCGTGACCGCACGCGCGGACGCGTGACGATCGAGTTTCCACAACGCTCGCTGCGCAGCGGCCGACCTTCGGCGCTGCGGCTCGTCACCGCTCAGAGCGACAGCGGCAGCGCCGTGAGCAGCGCGATGATCTGACCGATCAGCACGTCCCCTGGGTAATGGACGCCGAGGAAGACGCGGGACATGCCGACGAGCACGGCGACGGGAACGAGGATCGGCGCGAGCTGCGGGAAGGCGAACGCGTAGACGATCGCGACCGACATCGCCGCCGCCGAATGGCCCGACGGAAACGAGAAGCGATCGGGCTCCTGAACGAGCGTGCGGCAATTGGTGGTGCGCGACGGACGCGGACGTCCGACGGTACGCTTCACCAGCTGCACGATGACGTGCGAGATCACGAGCGCAGCGAGCGCGTGCTCGCCGGCGAGCCCAGCCGCGCCGCCGAAGCGGATCGGCACGACGGCTGCCGCGATGCTGCACGACACGCCGCCGAGGTGCGTGAGCGCGATCCAGAATCGACGTGCGAGGCTGGTGTGATCGAGCTCCGACCAGCGCAGGAAGAGCGCACGGTCACGGGCATCGAGACGGGCGAGCATGTTCATGGCCGGCGCTCCCTTCAGGCGACCGCGCTGGTGGCTGGTGCGTTGACGTACGACTCGAACGCTTCGTGGAGCACGCGTCCTTCGAGATCCGCGGGACGATTCACGCCGAGCGCCCAGAGGAGCGTCGCCGGAATGTCGAGCAGGTGCGTCGCGCCGAGATCACCCTGTGCGACGCCGGCGCCGCTGAGCAGCACCGGAATGGTGCGGTCGAACGGGTGATCGCTGTTGTGATCGTTCGACACGAAGCCGCCACCGCCATGATCGGCGCAGGCGATGAGCAGCGTGCTCGGATCGTGGCCGATGTTGGCGAGCGCGTGGAGCATGCCGAGCGTGCCGTCGAGCGTGTGACAGGCTTCCTCGTACGCCTGCGACATCCATCCGCGCGCGTGGCCGGCGCGATCGGCATCGGGCCAGTGGAGGAAGATCAGGCCGCGGCGTTGCTCACGAAGCGTCGAACGTGCCGAGAGCAGAATCTCCGGCGCCGTCTTGCCCGAGAAGCGCGCCATGCCGAAGCCGAGCCGCCGACCGACGCGATTCGCGACACCGCGGAAGAGCGTCGGCACGTCGGCCATGAATCCAGCCGACGGAAAGCCGCAGCGGCCGAGCAGCTCGGGCACCGGCACCATGCCGTTGCTTGCGCCCGGGATGAACAGGCGGTCGGTGGTGATGCCGTGCTTCGCCGGCGAGACGCCGGTGAGCAGCGACGTGATCGCCGCCGTAGTGATGCTCGGCGCCACCGTCGTCGCACAGTGCGTCGACGCGCCGTGCGCCATGAGGCGCTGCAGATGAACGAGGTCGAAGCGCTCGATGGCATCGGGGCGAAGCCCGTCGAGCACCACCAGGATGACGCGTCGGATCTCCGATCCAGTTCGCATTCCTTCTCCGTGGAGGTCGCGGTGGGAATCCACGGGTGGAAAGAATGGCGTGCGTGCGTCATGAAACTCGAACGGCGTGGTGCCGGATGCGTAACGGCGACGGGCCCGAATCGCGACTTACGGCGCGAGCAGAACAACACAATTGTGACATTTTGAACATAAATCGGTGATCGGCGACCACGACGTTTGGCCATGCGCGTTCTCTATTGCACCGATACCTATCCGCCGCAGGTGAACGGCGTCTCCGTCGTCACCGCCCTCTCCGTCAACGGACTTCGTGCACGCGGCTGGGACGTCGTCGTCGCCGCGCCGAAGTATCCGGAGGTCCTGCCGCAGGGGCCGCGATATCAGCGTCCCGACGAAGAGATCGTCGAGATCCCGAGCGTCGCGTTTCCCCCCTACCCCGACATCCGGCTCGCCGCGCCGTCGTACGGGCGGATCTCCCAGATCATGCGCCGCTTCAAGCCGGACATCGTGCATTCGGCGACCGAGTTCATGATCGGTCGTCTCGGACAGATCGCTGCAAAGAGAGCCGGCGCCGTCCGGCTCTCGTCGTATCACACCGATTTCAGCCGATACACCGAAGCGTACGGCGTCCCGTGGCTGCGCGGCTCGGTCTCGCGCTACATCAAGCGATTCCACAGCCGCAGCGCGCGCGTGTACACGCCTTCAGGGCCGGCGCGCTCGGACCTTCTCGCGCTCGGACTCGACGATGTGGAAGTCTGGGGATGCGGTGTGGATCTCACGTCGTTCTCCCCCGAGCGCCGAAGTCAGCCGCTGCGCGCGGCGTACGGCATCGACGACGCGGTGGTCTTCCTTCACGTCGGCCGTCTCGCCGCCGAAAAAGGCGTCGATCGAATCGTGCGGGCGTTCGCGCAGGCGCGTGATCTTCTGCCCGCGGGCGCGGCGCGTCTCGTGATCGCGGGCGCCGGCCCGGAAGAGGCCAATCTGCGCGCGCTCGCCGGTCCGGACGTTCTCTTCCTCGGCGTGCTCGATCGCAAGCGCGCGCTGCCGCGGCTGTACGCGAGCGCCGACGCTTTTCTCTTCTCGTCGCTCACGGAGACGCTCGGTCTCGTGGTGCTCGAGGCGATGGCGAGCGGACTGCCCGTGATCGCGACGCCGGCCGGCGGCGTCGCCGATCATCTGCGCGACGAGGTGAACGGCATCGCCTATCCGGCGCTCGACGTCGACGCGATGGCGAAAGCGATCGTCGCGGCGACGCTCGACACGCCGCGCCGCCGGGCATTGTCCGCTGGGGCTCGGCAGACGGCGATCGCGCTCGATTGGGAGCACGAGCTCGACCGCCTCGACGCGAGCTACCGGGCGGTCCTGAGTCGCGATGCGGCGAAGCGCTCGACGAAGGCGACTGATATATTCGAGGGGACGGCGGCGAGCGGCGCGTTGCTCTGACGCTCGCCGCGCGGCGGTCCCTCGGGCGGAGGTCGCGCTGTGGCTTCGGTGGTTCCCCTCGTACGTGACAGGACTGCGCGCGGCGCCGTGGCACCCGGCCAGGGCCCCGGGGCGGCGGGCCCCACACCGCGCCACACCGGGGTGGGGGGCAG
>CBHWBX010000289.1:0-6232 GCA_966111935.1 uncultured Gemmatimonadaceae bacterium | reverse complement strand
AACGCTGTTCATCAAAGCGACGCCTCAGGCGTCGCACACATTCCCGCCACCCGCGACCCGCGACCCGCAACCCGAGCAGTTCCTGGCTCGCCCCCTGCGAGTATTACCTTCATCCCACTCATCCAACGAGACATGTCCGCCGTTCGCTCATTTCTAAGCGCGACGCTCGCGCTTTCGTTCGCTATTGCCTGCAGCACCGGCCGCGACGCCCAGCCCGGCGCCGCGCCGCCGCCCGACGGCACCGACTCCGCGAAGGCCGCCGCCGGTGAGCGTCCGGGCGATTCCGCCGCGACGAAGCAGGCCGCGATGCCGGCATCAGCGTCGGCCGAGCTGCTCTCCGGCGCCGCCGACACCGCGAAGCCTCATCTGCTCGCGTCGCGGAAGAAGCACGATTCGACTGCATTCCTGTCGACCGTGCAGTTCGGCCGTCGTCAAGCGGCGAAGTGGCCGGAGCCGCCGGCGGCATTACCCGGGTCGATCCTGCCGAACAAGCGCATCGTCGCGTTCTATGGAAATCCGCTCTCCAAGCGCATGGGCGTGCTCGGCGAGTATCCGCCCGATCACATGCTCGCGAAGCTCGACACCGTCGTGGGTTGGTGGAAGGCCGCCGATCCGAATACGCCTGTACAGCCGGCGCTGCATCTCATCGCCGTCGTCGCACAGGGGAGCGCGGGCAAGGACGGCATGTGGCGCGCGCGCATGGACTCGGCGATGATCGAGAAGGTCTACGGCTGGGCGAAGAGTCACAACGCGATTCTCTTCCTCGACATTCAGGTCGCGAAGAGCACGATGCAGCGAGAGCTCCCGCGCCTCCTCCCCTTCCTCGCGCGCCCCGACGTGCACCTCGGCATGGACGCCGAGTTCTCGATGCACTACGCGGCCGAAGGCATTCCGCCCGGCAAGCGCATCGGCCAGTTCGACGCCGCCGACATCAACTGGACCGCCGACCAGCTCCGCAAGCTCGTCGACGAAAAGAAGATTCCGCCGAAAGTGCTCGTCGTGCATCGCTGGACGAAGGCGATGATCTCGCACGCGAGCCAGATCAAGGTCGATCCGAAGGTGCAGATCGTCATGCACATGGACGGCTGGGGTCCGCCGTGGATGAAGTTCGAATCGTACCGCGACTACATCGATCTCGAACCGGTGGAGTTCACGGGGTTCAAGCTCTTCTTCCACAACGACACGAAGAAGGGCGACGCGCTGCTCATGCCGAGTGAGCTGCTCTGGCTGCGTCCGCGGCCGCTGTACATCCAGTATCAGTGATGCATTGAGCGCTTCGCGCGGATGGGCCGACGCATTCGCGTCGGCGGATGGGCCTTCGGCGGAAGGTCGCGCGCGTTGCGCGCGAGGGTGACAACGCGCGCGAGAGGATCACAACGGGTCTCATCGTGTGGCGCCACGCCACGAAGGACCCCTGTCCCTGCGGAGGGATAGGGCTATCCTCGACCGTGCCAGGCGACGCCGAGTCGGAGCGTCTGGATGGTTGGATGGAGCACGAGCGGCACCGTGTATGGCGGCCCGCTGATGCCGGTATGGACCTCGCGCGCATGCACGCGAGTCTGCAATCGCTCGAACTCGGCGAAGAACCGTACGCCGCGCCCGCGGGTGGATGCGGCGAGTGAGAGGACACCGGCCGGCAGTGCCGGCGATCCCCATACGAGTCCAGGTCCCGCCGTCAGGCGCAACGTCGTGAACGGTGCGGACGCCTCGATCGCGAGACGAACGGTCGACGTGGCGAGTGGATCGCGGCGCAGCGATTGGTCATAGCCGGTGTACACCGCCGGCAACATCGCCTTGCATCCGCCAATGAAATGCAGCGCGTTGATGATGCGGGAATCGGCTTCGACTGCCAGATGATGACCGAGGTGGTAAAGCGCTGCGACGCCGAGCTCCGCGCCGGCATCACCGCCACCGCCCATTCCGCACTGGCTCGCGAAAGCATCAGGCAGCGCGGACAGGCCCGTCGCGATGGCGAGCTCGGTTCCGGCGGGTCGCTGCTCCTGAGCAGCCACGCCGCGCGCCGATGCGATCACCATTGCCATCGGCAACACGACGTTTCGAAACACGTTCATCGTTGCCACGCCAGGCCGAACCGAAGCGTATGTTCGACCGGATACATCACGATCGGTCGGGAATACGGCGGCGATGCGGCGCCGAAGTTGTGGTGCTGCTCTTCTGCATGGATGCGCGCCTGGAGACGCTCGAACTCGACGAAGAACCGCGTATTCTCTCCCCGCGTCGACCATGCAAGCGACACGACACCGATCGGCAGCGTCGGCGACGCCCACGCCAGCCCGGTCCCGGCCGTGAGTCGGAACAGCGGCAATGACTGCGGGGTCTCCGCGGCGATCCGAATCGTTGATGTCGCGAAGAAATTACGGCTCAGCGATTTCGCATAGCTGGTATCGACCGGCGGCAGCGAGAGCTTGCATCCG
The DNA here is from genome assembly GCA_966111935.1 of uncultured Gemmatimonadaceae bacterium. GTDB lineage: Bacteria > Gemmatimonadota > Gemmatimonadetes > Gemmatimonadales > Gemmatimonadaceae > JAQBQB01. The sequence goes on along the minus strand of CBHWBX010000289.1, from coordinate 3,797 downwards.
GTCAGCCCAAGATTGCCCGTGAGGCGAGTATCTGCCTGCACCGCCAGGTGGTATCCGAGCCGTCGAAGAATGGAAAGCCCGAGCTCAGCCCCGCCGCCGCCCCCGCCATTGAAGTTCGAGCCACACTGCGCGCCGAATGCATCCGGCAGCGCCGAGAGCCCGGTGGCAACGCCGATCTCAGTATTTCTCGGAGCAATCTGCGCGAATGCCGTCCGCACCCCGAGAGCCGTGATGAGGGATGGCAATATGAGTTTTCTGAGCAGTGGCAGCATGACACATGATTAACACGGTACCAGGCGGCCGCCAGTGATCCGTGTCATACTCGGACCCCTTGGCGCCGAGGAGATCACCTCAGTGCCAAGGGGTCCTTCGCTGCGCTCAGGATGACGGCATGTGCGAACGCGGCGCGACAATCCTTAGTAGTTCGGGAAGAACCCCTTCGTCGGCCGCAGCCGCTTCAAATTCTCGATGTCGAACGACGACCGGAGCGCCGGCGGGAAGTCGGCGATCTGCTCCGGCGTCAGGATCTTCGATACCTCGATCATCGCCGCGACCATCGCATCGTACGCCGCCTGCCGCGCCGGACGGATCGTCTCCACCGCTTCGTCCAGATCATACTTGTCCGGTAGCTTCGACAGGTACTGCACCGTCGGCGCCCAGATCGTGTCCTGCTTCGCGAGCATCTGGCGCTGCACGATCGTCAGGCGATCGATCTGCTGCTGGCTGAGGATGCTCAACGAATCCTTGACCTGCAGAATGCCGCGCAGTGGGTTGAACACGGAGTTGAGCAGCAGTCCGCGGATCTGCTGCACGTTCCGCTTCTCACCGTGCCGCGTGCGCCCCGGGCCGATGATGTTGTCAATCCCCTGGTGGTCGTTATCGCCGCCGAGCTGGATCTTCGCCTCGAGCGTCATCACGAACGGCAGGCGGAGCGCCGAGCTCGCGAAGCGCGTGTCGCCGAAGCGCTGGTTGATCTCGTACTTGAACGTGTTCGACGTCGGATCGTAGCCGCGCACGCGGAGGAGCGTCGGATCCGGCAACGCCGGCTGTCCCCAGCCCTGCATGTGCGACGAGCCGTGCACCAGCGCGTCGACACCGGCGAGCGGGTTCGCGATGTTCAGCGAGACAATCGCACGATTGTCCCAGCCGAGCTTCTCGGGGTTGAGCGTGAGCGCCGCCGACGCCGTCGCCGTCCACGGGCCGAAGCAGGAGTTGCGCGCCGCGATCGTCCCCATCTGCGACGTCAGGCACTCCTTCGTCCGCGACGACGCGTGCGTGAGCAGCTCGCTCATGCCGTTCGCGACGAGCGGATCCGCATTGCTCGGCGAGAAGATGAACGCGCGGTCGTTCGAGTACCCGTCGCCGTTCACGTCGCCGGCGACGATCGGGGTGAAAGGCGTGCCCGACGACGCACGTCCGGTGAGCGCCATCGAGAACCAGTCCTTCACATGTGAATACATGTTCACATTTACGACGTGGCGGCTCGTGATCGATCCGCGCGACCACTCCACCAGGCGCGGGTCGCCCGCCGTCGTGCCGCCGAAGCCGCGCGACTGCTCGCGCACGTCGGCGTAGGTATAGGTCATCGTCCAGCGCACCGCCGTCGTGCTGATCCCGACGGGATTGAGCCCGAAGGTATACTGCGCCGCCCGCGACCGCAGATCGGAATGCAGCGCGTTCACCGCGCCGAACAGCGACGACACGCGGGAGTCGACGTTCGTCACCGCGCCCGACGACGGGACGATGCTCGACGCCTGCACGTACATCGGACGCCCCGCCTCACCGCTCAGCGCGCCGCGCTGCGTGCCGCTGAAGTTCATGTCGATCGGCGACTGCTGGGCGAGATTGAGCGAGTACGTCGCGTCGGCCGAGAAGCGGAAGAGCTTCGTGATGAACGGACCGCGGAACGTCAGATTGCCGCGCCAGCTCCGCTGCGACTGGAAGCTCGGGTCGATGGCCCACACGTTCGGCCGCGCGCTCACGAACGTCGACGGCGCGCCCGACGCGCACGTCGTCGGAATGTTCGCTTCGTTCACGCCGTACGCCGCGAAGTCCGGGATCGGCACCGCGGAGCCGACGCACTGCACCTGGCCGAGCGCGTCGGGGAGACCCGTGTTCGTGACGACGGGCGCGATGAGCCCCGGACGAATGTCGTTGCGGAACTCGCCGAAGCCGCCGCTCAGGAAGCCCCACGGCGCGCCGAAGCCGGGGATGCCTGTGGTGCCGTTGTTGCCGATCCCCCACTGGAAGCTCGCGCGCGGGCTCACGACGACCTCGCGCGGCGCGTGGTCGGTGCGCAGATGGAAGACGCTGTCGACCGTCGGATTGTACGCGAGCGCGTTGCCGATCGAGTTGCCGTCGACGCGCAGTCCGTACGACACGTTGATGCGATCCGTCGCCTTCCATTGATCGCCCAGCGCGATCGACGCGGTGTTGACCTTCGCGAGCATGTCGCCGCGCGCGAACGTGCGCGTGAACGACGCCGGCCGATTCGCCTGCACGTCGGCGATCGAGTTGTAGGTGAACGTGCCGAGCGCGTTCGCGCCCTGCGTCTGCTCGAGCTCATCGAGCCGCGCGTTGAGCGTCAGCCGCCAGCGGTGCGCGTTGCTCACCGAGTTCCACGACGTCTGGTTCCAGAATTCGGCGCCCGAGATCCGCGAGTGGCGCGGCAGCCCCGAGTTGCCGCCGAAGAGGAGCGACGTAAGTCCCGTCGATCCGTCAGCGAGCTGCGACGTCACGAGGACGCGCGCGTCGGGGAGATTCGTGTACGGCGACGCCTGGGTGATGTCGCTGTGATAGCCGATGCGCGTGTCGTTGAGCACGAGCGAGTCGAAGTAGATCGACATCTCGCCCGTCACGTCGCCGCCGTTGCGCGTCAGGTCGCCGCCGTGCCCGGGCAGCGCCGTCTGCGAGACGAACGAGGCGAGCGACTTGTTGTGGCGCAGCGAGGTCGTGACGTTCGTGTTGATCTGCGTCGACGGATTCCAGTCGAAGCGCGCGAGCATCGACGCCTGATCGGTCTGCCGGCGATCGGGGATCGTCGCCGCGGTGATCGGGATGCCGCGCGCCGCCGCGGCCGCGGTCAGTGCGGCGACCGAATCGGTCGAGACGCCGAGCCCGGCGAGCGTCGCCGGATCGCCGGTGAGCAGCGACGTCAGATCGCTGTACTTGCGTCCCCCCTGGAGCGACACGTTGTAGTAGACGCGATCGTAGAGGATCGGTCCGGCGAAGCCACCGCTCAGCACTGCGTTGGTGTACTGCTGCCCGAGCCGTCGGCCGATGCGATCGGTCGCCTGGAACGACGGCGCGTCGAGCGTCGCATGGACGATCTGATTCTTGAAGTTGTTCCCTGGCGCCTGGGTGATCGAGAGCTGCGCGCCGCTGAAGCCCCCGCGCGTCACGTCGTACGTCGATGAGCTCACGCGCACGGCGCCGATGATGTCGCGCGGCACGTCGTTGCCGCCATAGGCGAGTCCATTGAGCGTGACGTTGTTCTGCGCGCCCGACAGTCCGAGCACGCTGAACGTCGGCACGCCGGATCCGTCGGAGGTGAGCGTGATCCCCGGCACCTGCGAGACCATGCCGAGCAGATCGCCCTGATCGCCGGCGGCGAAGACTTCCGACGACGCGAGCACCCCCTTCTCGGTCTGTGCGACGTCCGAGCCGACGAGGAAGTCGCGCTGCGGCGCCTGTCGTCGCGTCTCGGTGACGCGCACGGGTCCGAGCACCACCGGCGCGCGCTTGGGCGTGAAGTCTGGGGCGGTCGTCGGTCCGTCACCGCCCGACGCCATCACGGG
>CBHWBX010000288.1:0-6245 GCA_966111935.1 uncultured Gemmatimonadaceae bacterium | reverse complement strand
GGTCGTTCCACGTCTGCGCGCCGGCCGGACGCACCAGCATCATCAACAACATGAGCAACACTCACGCGGCGGGATGAGGCACGCGCGCCGCGAGGAATCGACGCATGATTGAAGTATTTCGTCTGGTGTCGGAAGTGAAGCAACACGGAACGCACCGGGAGCGCGGCCGATGAGCGCGCAGGATTTCATCACGCGGGCGCGGCAGGGTGCCGCGGCGGGCGCGACGCTCGTCCCCGTCTGGCGCGACGTGCTGCTCGATACCGACACGCCGGTGGCCGCGTTCGCGAAGCTCCGCCATGGCCCGTTCGCGTTCCTGCTCGAGTCTGCCCCCGCGGGCGGTGAGACGTGGGCGCGCTACACCTTCATGGGCACCGCCCCCCGCGGCGCCTGGAAGCTCGACGACGGCGTCGTGCACGACTGGACCCCCGAGCACGGCTGGCACAACGAGCGCCGTCCCGCCGATCCGCTCGCCGACCTCGAGACGAAGCTCCGCGCGCACGAGCCGATGCCGACGCCGGAGATCGGCGAGTTCTGGAGCGGCGCCGTCGGCTACTTCGGCTACGACCTCGCGCGCGTGATCGAGCGTCTCCCCGACGCGCCGCCGAAGGGGATGGCCGTCCCCGACGCCCTGTTCGTCTTCACCGACGCCGTCGTCATCTTCGACAACCTGCGCTCGCAGGCGCGGGTCGTGGCATCCGTCCCGGTCGGCGCGAATGCGACCGACGCCGGCCTCACCGCCGGCTACGACGCCGCCCAGCGCACGATCGACGCGACGATCGACCGCCTCCGCGGCCCGTCGGTGCTCCAGCCGCTCGTCCTCGATCCGACCGCGCCGGCCGCCGAGGGAACATCAGTATATGATAAAGAGCAATATCTAAAGGACATCGCCCGGGTCAAGGAATACGTCGTCGCCGGCGACGCCTTCCAGGTCCAGGTCTCGCGCCGCATCGACGTCCCGTACGACTTCTCGTCGACGGACCTCTATCGCGCGCTGCGCGTGATCAACCCGTCGCCGTACATGTACCACCTCGTCCTCGACGGCACCGAGATCGTCGGCAGCTCGCCCGAGCTCCACCTCCGCGTCACCACCGACGGCACCGTCACGGTCCGCCCGATCGCCGGCACCCGCCGCCGCGGACGCTCGGCCGAGGACGATGCACGCATGACCGCCGAGCTGATGGCCGATGAGAAGGAGCGCGCCGAGCATCTGATGCTCGTCGACCTCGGTCGCAACGACGTCGGGCGCATCGCCAAGTACGGCTCGGTGAAGGTGTCCGAGCTCATGGTCATCGAGCGCTACTCGCACGTGCTCCATCTCGTGAGCCAGGTCGACGGCCAGCTCCGCGACGGCCTCACCGCGATGGACGCCTTCCGTGCCAGCTTTCCCGCCGGCACGCTCACCGGCGCGCCGAAGGTCCGCGCGATGGAGATCATCGACGAGATGGAGCCGCAGCGCCGCGGTCCGTACGGGGGCGCCGTGGGCTACATCAGCGCCGGCGCGAAGCGGATGGACCTCGCCATCACCATCCGCACCTGCGTCATCGCCAACGGCGTCGCCTCCGTCCAATCCGCCGCGGGCGTCGTCTACGACTCGATCCCCGAGCGCGAGTTCCTCGAGCACCAGAACAAGATTCGCGCGATGCTGACGGCGATTGGGCAGGTCCGAAGGAGCCGGGACTAGGGGCCAGGGGTTAGGGACGAGGAACCGCGTGGGGCTAGGGTATCGCCCTCAGTCGTTCCTGACCCCTCGGCCCAAACCCCTAACCCCTGACACCAGCCCGTCCCGTCGAATAAACTTCTGCCCGATGTCTTTCAAGCTGACGAGCACCGACGGGATGCATTCGTTCGAGCTTCGCGACGGCGCGGCGCTCGTCGTCGGCCGTGCGCCGACGAGCGACATCCCGGTGATCGATCCGACGATCTCGCGGCGCCACGCCGAGATCGAGCTGCGCGACGGCAGCATCGTCGTGCGCGACCTCGGGTCGAGCAACGGCACCTTTCTGAACGGCACCCGCGTCGACAGCGCGACCGCCGTCGCCGGCGACACGATCACCTTCGGCAAGGTCGCCTTCCGGCTCCAGCAGATCGCACCGGCGGCAAGCGCGACGGCGGCGCCGGCCAATCCTCCCGGCGCGACGATCGTCCGTCAGCTTCCCGTGCGCGACCCGAGCGCGACGATCGCCGGCATTCAGAGCCCGCTCACCACGCCGACGACGCCGAACTCGCAGCAATCGCTCGTCGGCGCGGCGCCGATCGTCGACAAGAACCGGCAGAAGCTCGCCACGCTGCTCGAGGTCTCGAAGGGACTCGGCAAGGCGATCGACACGGATTCCCTGCTCGACAAGATCGCCGGCTACGCCTACCAGATTCTCGAGGTCGACCGCGTCGCGATCCAGCTCGTCGACGAGAACGGTGAGCTCGTGCCGAAGTTCGCGCGCGACAAGCGCGGGACCGACACCACGCGCTCGGTGCCGCAGTCGATCGCGCGCACCGCGCGCAATGACAAGGTCGCGATCCTCTCCGACAACGCCGGCGAGGACACCCGCTTCGGCGGCCAGTCGATCCTCATGCAGCAGATCCGCTCCGCGGTCTGCGTGCCGCTGATCGGCAGCGAGGACAAGGCGCTCGGCATTCTCTACGTCGACAACGTCACCTCGGCTCACCGTTTCAGCGACGACGACTTCGAGTTCTGCATCGCCTTCGCCGGCATCGCCGCCGTCGCGATCGAGAACTCGCAGTTCGCGCAGCGCATCCAGCGCGAGCTGCTCGCGCGCAGCAACTTCGAGCGCTTCTTCACGCCGCAGCTCGCCCGGCGCATCGCCGAATCGTCGGAGACGATTCGCCTTGGCGGCGACAAGCGGCCCGTCGCCGTGCTCTTCACCGACATCCGCGGCTTCACCGCGATGTCCGAGACGATGCGTCCCGACGACATGGCGACGCTCCTCACCGAGTATCTGAGCGCGATGGTCGACTGCGTGTTCCGCCACGACGGCACGCTCGACAAGTTCATCGGCGATTCGGTGATGGCGCAGTGGGGCGCGCCGATCGGTGGTCCCGACGACGCCGACAAGGCGATGGCCGCCGCGCTCGAGATGATGACCGCGCTCGGCGAGCTCAACGCGCGATGGGAGCGCGAAGGACGGCCCTGCCTCGTACACGGCATCGGCTTGAACTACGGCGAAGCTTTCGCCGGCAACATCGGCTCCGAGCGTCGTCTCGAGTTCACCGTGATCGGTGACACGGTGAACACCGCCGCGCGTCTCTGCGCCGCGGCCGACGACGAGATCCTCCTCTCCGAAGCGTTCCGTGCGCGGCTCACCGCGCCGCCGCGTCTCGAGGAGTGCCCGCCGATGGAGTTCAAGAACAAGAGCCAGCCGGTCAAGGTATATCGCGTCGTCGAATGACGGCGACGCTTCCCGCTGGCTTCGTGCGTTTCTCCGCCGGCGCGACCACCGTCGTCTGCGCCGATTATGTTGCCGACGCCACACGCCGCGCGCTCGACGCCGGAACGCTGTTCGCCTACGCCGAGCAGCACCCGACGGCCCGTGCCCTCGCCGGACGCGGCGTCGCCTGGGCTGCGACCCTTCCCGGCGACGTCGAGCGTGTGGTCGTGCGTCACAATCGACACGGCGGCCTCCTCGCGCGGCTCACGCGCGACCTGTTTCTCGCGCCGACGCGCGCCCCCTACGAGCTCGCGACCTCCGAACGGCTGCGGCGCGCCGGCGTCGCGACGCCGACGATGCTCGGATACGTGACGTATCCCGCGCTCGCGGGGTTTTGCCGCGTGGATGTGATGTCGCGCGAAGTCGCGGACAGCTTCGACCTCTCGGCCGTGCTCCTCGACGACAGCGACGCGCGGCGCCGCGAGGCGTGGCTCGCCACCCGAACGCTGGTGGCGTCGCTCAACGAGATCGGCGCGCGGCACCATGACCTGAACGTCAAGAACGTCCTGCTCCGTCACGCGCCGCGTGGCGGGCTGGAAGCGATGGTGCTCGACGTCGATCGCGTCGAGTTCGTGCCGGTCGACGATCGTGTCGCCGTCGCGAACGCGGCGAGACTGATGCGATCGGTCCGAAAGTGGAAGGAAGTGCGCGGCGCTCCCATCAGCGAGGGCGAGCTGGCCGAGTGGTCCGCACTCTTCTTGCGCCCTTAGCGTGACAACCCGGCCGCGCGGGCGTAAACTAGCAACGTGCGGTCGGTCATGACCTCCACCGAGAAGTCGGCAGCGCGGCGACGCGCGGCCGCGGAGACTCTCCCTGCGAGCGTTCGGTCCTTGAGCAGTCGAGCGATGCATTCGCCAAGCGATCGTGGATCGCCCACCGGGGCGAGGAGTCCCGTGTCGCCATCGCTCACGACTTCAGGGATCCCACCAGCTCGCGTGGCAGCGATCGGGCGCCCAAACGCGAGCGCATCGAGCAGCACCGAGCCCATTCCCTCTTCGCGGGAGCTCAGCACCGCGACATCCGCCGCGGCGAGCAGCTCGTCGGCGTCGGTGCGATATCCCGCGAGATGCACCGTGTCGGTCAGCCCGAGCGTCGCGACTTCGCGCTCGACGTCGCCGCGCAGCGGCCCGTCACCGACGAGCAGCCCCCGCGCGTTCGGCACGAGCTCCCGCACGCGCGCCATCGCGCGCACGAAGTTCAGGGGGTCCTTGTGACCGACGAGCTGCGCGACCTGCACCACGAGCGGCGCACTGCCGCCGACGTCGAGCGACGCGAGCTGCTCCGCGGTCGCCGGTGCGACGACGCGATGCACGTCGACGCCGTCGGGCACCACGGCAATCCGGCCACGATCGACGCCGCTCGACTCGAGCACCCGCGCCACCGCCTGCGAGATCGCGATGAACGCCGCGGCGCGTCCGTACTTGAGCCGCGTGCCGACGTTGCGTCGCAGCGGAAAGTCCACGCGCCGCGAGACGACGAACGGCACGCCGGTACCGGCGGTCGCCAGCGCCGCGACCGCGACGGCGTGCGCCGTGTGCGCATGCACCACGTCGACGCGCTGCGCGCGAATCACGCGGCGCATCGCCAGCGCCGCACGCGGATCGATCTCCGACGCGGGATTGCACGCGACCACCTGTACGCCCTCGGCGGCCGCGCGCGCGGCGAGCGGTTCGCCCTCGCGCGCGGCGACGATCGAGCCATGCCCGCGCCGCGCCAGCTCGCGCGCGAGCCACAGCGTCTGTCGCTCGCCGCCGCGCCATCCGCGCTCGGTGTCGATGTGCAGGACCGTCAGAGTCACGGGGCGCAACTTACATGATCGCGCCGATCCCCGCGAAGCCGCGGCGTATCCTCATCGTCGCCCTCGACAATCTCGGGGATCTCGTCTTCTCCTCCGCCCTTCTGCCGCCGCTCGCCCAGGCGTTCCCCGACGCGACGATCGACATCTGGTCGAAGGCCTACACCGCCGACTGTGCGAGGCTGATCCCGCACATCTCCGGCGTCGTCGCCGCCGATCCGTTCTTCGCTCCGGTCCCGCACCATCCCCGCGCGCCGGTGCGTCCCTTTCTGCGCAGCATCGCCGAGATCCGTCGCCGGAACTACGAGCTCGCGATCGTCACCAACGCCCCGTGGCGCACCGCCGCGGCGGTCGCTGCGACGCGAATTCCGGTACGGATCGGGCGGGCGCGCAACCACAATCAGCATTTTCTCACGCACGTCCTGCGCGCGGAGAACAAGGACAACTCGGTGCTCCTCGAGCAGGCCGGCCTGCTCGCGCCACTCGGCGTAACCTCGCCCGACCCGCACTACCACCTCGACGCCGATCGCCTTGGCACGCTGCGCGACGACGTCGCGCAACTGCTCCCCGAGCGGTTCGTGGCGCTGCATCCGTTCGCCGGCAACCGCGCGCGGTGCGTGCCGCTCACCGAGTGGTCGCAGATCGCCTTCGCGTTGCACGGGCGCGGACTCTCGGTGCTCTGGATCGGAACGACGGCGGAGCTGAACGAGTTGCGGACCTCCTACACGCACCCGCGCGGCTACTATGTCGATCAGGTCGCTCAGGGGAGCCTTGCCGCCGCGGCGGCTGCCCTGTCGCTCGCCACGATGTTCGTTGGCCACGATTCCGGTCCGCTCCACGTCGCGGGCGCGTTCGGCGTCCCGGTGATCGGGATCTACGCCCCGGGGCAGCCGCTGCGGACCTATCCGCAGGGCGTCGGCCCATCGCGGATGCTCGCCCACCCGAGCCCGGCCCAGATCAACGCCCGGATGCTCCTGCGCGAGATGGAGGCGCTTCAAGTAGTTTCA
>CBHWBX010000287.1:0-6250 GCA_966111935.1 uncultured Gemmatimonadaceae bacterium | reverse complement strand
GATCACTTCGTCGATTGGAGGAATGGGAAGCCAGTCGTTGTGACGGAAGGTGTTGCGCGTGCTGTGGTGGCAGGCGATCAGCGCGTGCGGCAGGCTGCCGTGCAGCAACCCGAGCGACACGCCCGAATATCCCGGATGCAGAATCGAGCCCTGGCCTTCGACCAGCACGATGTCGTGATCCTTCGCGCCCTGAATCGTGATCGCCTCGGCGGCGCCGGCGATGAAGTCGGCGACGACCGCGTCGACGCAGATCCCCCAGCCGTCGATGAAGATGCCGGTCTGGCCCGTCGGTGCGAAATTCGCCCGAGTGCCGCGTGCCTTGAGCGCGTCGCGCAGCTGGAGCATCACCGTCATCTTGCCGATGTTCGCATCGCTGCCGACGGCGAGCACCACCGTTTGATCGAGCTCGCGCACACGTCCCGCGCCGACGGGAAGATCCGCGGGCGGACGCCGCACGTCGTGTACCTCGACGCCGCGTGCCTGCGCGAGCGGGCCGAGCTCCGGATCGTCGGCGACGAAGGTGTGCAGTCCGTTCCAGACGTCGAGACCGCGATCGATCGAATAGCGAATCGCATCGCGCGCCGGCTTCGGCAGCTCCGATCCGGCGACGGCGATGCCGACCATGATCGAGTCGGCGCCGAGCGCGATCGCTTCGTCGACCGTGGCGACGACGGGAATGTCGCCGCCGTAGCCGAGCACGTCCTGGACGGTTTTGCCGGCGAGCCGGCTGTCGAGCACGGCGGCGACGTTCGCCGCCGAATATCGGATGACCGAGTTCCCGGTTTTCGACGCGGGAGTGCCGAACTGGCCCTCGGAGAAGATCAGGTAGCGGGGCATCCCTGAAATCAAACCGTCGCCGGCCTGATCCGCTATTCCGATGTCCCCGGGCACCAAACTGGCAACTCCCGCCTCGACACCTATGAGCGAACTCAGACCAGGGGAGGGGCGATGAAGGACATTCATGAGGGCCAGTGCGGCCTCTGCGCGCACTTCGGCGAGAGCCATTCGCGCGACGAGCGCTTGGTCCAGATCCGGGTCAGCCACGATGGCCCCGAGGACCTTATCGATGAATGCGGCCACCCGCGCCACGCCACACTCAACCTCAAGGTCACCCCGATCAGCGGCTGCGACGGCTTCGAGCCCGCCGAGCGCGGAGCCCAGCCCCGCCTTTAGGTCTAGCTCCCGAGCGCCCCGACGGGCCAGGCGCACGGGTGGGTTGAACGTCTTTTTGATGAAAAACGATCTTGGGATAACCCTGATCGCGGGATGAAGCACAATGGCGAAAAGTCAATTTTTTTCGGTTTCGCCGTTTGCAGTTCATCCCCGGATCAAGGCAATCTCGGGATCGTTTTTTCATCATCGTGACCGTCAACTCAAATCGGGCGCATTGGAGGGTGCCGGCGCGCAATAATCTCTAGCGGATCTCGCCATACGCCCCGTCGCGTTCGTATCTTTGGACGGGCCCCAAACACCTGTCTGAGGATGATCATGTCGTTCACTCGCCGATCGTTAGCGCTTGCCGCGCTCATCGTTCCCGCTGCGCTCGCCGCGCAGAAGCAGCAGGCCGCGCCGAAGGCGGCGGCGGCGACCAAGGTTGGGCCGTCGCGTGGCACCGTGATCGTCGTCGGCGGTGGCGCGATGGGGCCGGAGATCTATTCCGAGTTCATCAAGTCGGCGGGCGGTCCGGACGCGCTGATCATCGACGTGCCCACCGCGGGCGGCGACACGACCTACACGCCGACGAGCGCCCCCGGCGTGCGCGGCTTCAAGAATGCCGGCGCGAAGAACGTCTACGTCCTCCACACCTACGACAAGAAGCTTGCCGACACCGACAGCTTCGTCGCCATTCTCAAGAAGGCGGGCGGCGTCTGGTTCGAGGGCGGCCGTCAGTTCCACCTCGTCGACTCCTACGCCGGCACGAAGACCGAAGCGGCGTTCATGGACGTCCTGAACCGCGGCGGTGTGATCGGCGGCTCGTCGGCCGGCGCCTCGATCCTCGGCGACTTCCTCGTCCGCGGCGCGCCGTCGAACAACAACTTCATCATGGACGACCCGAGCCACGAGAAGGGCTTCGCCTATCTCCGCGGCGTCGGCATCGACCAGCACGTCGTCGCGCGCGAGCGGCTCGCCGATCTCGCCGACTCGATCATCACCAAGTACCCGAGCCTTCTCGCCATCTCCGAGGACGAAGGCACGGCGTGGGTCGTGCGCGGCGATACCGCGACGATCATGGGCCGCAACAAGGCGTTCGTCTACAACGGCAAGGCGACCGATGCCGGCAAGCCGTTCCTCACGCTCTTCCCGGGCGACCGCTACAACCTCGCGACGCGCACGGTGACCCACCGCGCCGCCGACGAGTCGCCGGTGAAGATGGCCTATTTGGATTCTCTGTTTAGCAAATACTCGGACGCGTCGGCCGGCGGCGCCACGGTGCTCGTCGCCCAGAACGGCAAGGTCTTCGCCGCGCGCTCCTACGGCATCGCCGATCAGGCCAAGTTCATGCCTACGACGACGGTCCCGCAGTTCCCGCTCGGCGACATGAAGTCGATCTTCACGTCGATCTGTGAGCAGATGCCCGCCCCCGCGGCGGCCGCCCGCGGCAACGGTGGCGGCCGCGGCAACAACCCGCCGCTCACGCCGCTCCAGAGCTGCATCACCCGCCAGGTCTCGACGCCGATCGGCATGCACAAGACCATGGCGACGCCCGAAGGCGAAGTGATGTCGAGCGTCGACGAGCTCTATCGCCTCTCGCTTGGCCTCCAGGCGCCGCGAACCTTCGCGCGCGACACCACCGGCAAGACGTCGGCGTTCGACGCGACGAAGGGCTGGACGGTCGACAGCTTCAAGGGCAACGCGCGCCTCGTCGCTTACGCGGCGCCGGGTGGAAAGAAGAGCGCGTTCGTCCGCATCCCCGACCGCGGCGCCACGGTCATCGTCCTGACGAACGACGACAGCGCCGACGCGAAAGCCATCGCCGACAAGATCAGCGAGAAGCTGCTCGCGGCGAGGAAGTAACCGGCTCCCGCGACCGCAACGACTCGACGCATGCCGGATCGTCGCCTCCGGAATCGCCTTGCCCGCCGTCTCGCCGTTTTCGGCCCGGCGGGCATTGTCGTTCTCACCGGATTCCTCGCCTACGGCGCGCTCCAGCGCACCACGGCGTCGCGCGACCTCGTGCAGCACACCCACGACGTGCTCGACGCGTCGAATCGCGTGCTCACCGCGCTGCTCGACGACGAGACGTCGGCGCGCGGCTACGTCATCACGCACGACACGGGCTATCTCGCGCCGGGAACGGACGCGCGCCAGCGCGCCGAGCGTGGGCTTGCCGATCTCCGCGCCCTCAGCGCCGACAATCAGGCGCAGCAGCTTCGCGTCGACACGCTCACCGATCGCGCGGTGCGCCGCATGCGCGCCGCCGATTCCGTCGTCACCCTCGAGCGCCTCGGCCGCTCCAACCTCTCGCGCGACGCCGTCAGAAGCGCCTCGGGCCCGGTGCTCATGGCCGACGCGCGGCGCCTCGTCGCCAACATCCAGGCGGAGGAAGAGCGGCTGCTCGTCGCGCGGCGTGTCGCCGAGCGGCGGTCGACCGACCTCGCGACGATCATCGTCATCGCCGGCGCGGTGCTCGCCGCGCTGCTCGCCTTCCTCGTGAATCGCAACTTCGATCGCGCGCTGTGCGACCGCCGCCTTGCGCTCGAGGAAACGGAGGCGGCCAACAGTCGCCTCCAGGAAAACGCGGTCGAGCTCGAGCAGCAGGCCGAAGCAGCCATGGAGGCGGCCACGGAAGCCGAGCAGGCGACGGAGAGCGCGCAGGAAGCGCTCGTCGCCGCGGAGGAATCCGAGCGTCGCGCCGAGCGCCTCCAGGCGGCCACGGAAGCGCTCACCGGCGCGCTCGGCATCGGCGACGTCGCCAATCTCATCGTCGATCAGGCGGTGCACGCGCTGCGTGCCGACTCGGGCGCCCTCGCGCTCATCGATCGCGAGAAGAAGGAGCTCGTGTTCATCGCGCGGCGCGGCGTCGACGTCTCCGTCCTCGGCGATCATATCCCGCTCGACGCGCCGCTCCCAATGCCGACCGCCGCGCGCGAGGCACGGCCGATCATCCTGCCGACCCTCGAGTCCATCCAGCGCGAGTTCCCGACCATCGTGCCGCAGCACCAGGTCGATCACATCCAGGCGATCGGTGTGTTTCCGCTGCAGATCAACGGTGAGGTCACCGGCATCCTGCTCGTGCGCTTCAATCGCGCGCAGCCGCTCGACGGTGCCGATCGCGCCTTCCTCGGGGCACTGTCGCGCATCGCCGCCGAGGCGTGCGAGCGCGCGCGACTGTACGAAGCCGAGCGCACGGCGCGCCAGGCCGCCGAAGCGGCGAACCGCGCGAAGGCCGCCTTCCTCGCGTCGATGAGCCACGAGCTCCGCACGCCCCTTCAGGCCGCGCTCGGCTTCGCGCAGCTCGTGCGCTCGGGGGTGTACGGCGCGATCAACGAGCAGCAGGCCGAAGTGCTTGGCCGTGTCGAGCGCAGCCAGACGCACCTCGCGCGATTGATCGACGACATCCTCGACTTCGCGCGGCTCGAGGCGGGCCGCGTGCGCATCGAGTCGGTGCCAGTTCCGCTCACGGAAGTGATCAGCGAGCTCGCGCCGCTCGTCGAGCCGCAGGCGGCGAAGAAGAAGATCGAGCTCACGCTCCTGCCTCCCGACGATCGCCTCGTCGTGATGGCCGATCGTCATCGACTGCAGCAGGTGCTCGTGAACATCGTCGGCAACGCGATCAAGTTCACGCCGGAGAACGGCATGATCCGCGTCGGCGCGCTCCAGGACGGCACGTCGGCATCGATCTTCGTTCGCGATACGGGGAAGGGCATCCCCCCCGATCGTCTACAGTCGATCTTCGAGCCGTTCGTGCAAGTCGAGGATTCCCTCACGCGCACCTCGGCCGGCGCCGGCCTCGGCCTCGCCATCAGTCGCGACCTGACGCGCGCGATGGGCGGCGATCTGACGGTCGAATCCGAGCTCGGCGTCGGATCGACCTTCTGCGTGGTGCTGCCGCTCGCCTAGTGGCTGGTTGTTAGCAACGGCGCTTAGCAACGGCGCCCAGCAACGTCGCCCACCCAGTGAGAAGATCCTTCGCCGCGCTCGGGATGACAGGCGCCGCGTGTGCGCTGTGGGCGCTCTTGCCACGCGCCCTCGCTAGGCGCTCTTGCCAAGCGCTCTTGCCAGGCGCCCTTGCCAAGCGCTCTTCCCAAGCGCCGTCGCAGTTCGCTCGTGCGGTCGCGCTGGACGTACCCCAATCCTCGAATATATTGCGGCAGCCGCCAGGGGTATCCCGCCGCGAATGCAGCGGGGTTGAGAAAGTCCCTTGGAACCTGATCCGGATCACACCGGCGTAGGGAGCGCGGCGTGTCGCGACGAGCGTATCCCATCGGGGTTCTTTCGTGCGCGCCACCCGTCCCGGTGGCGCGCCTTTTTTTTCGGCGCGCCATCGGGCCCGTCCGGATCTCGAATGCCCCTGTCGCGGGCAGGAGAGACCATGCCAGAGCTCATCGCCGACTACGGCGACGCCTTTCCGCGCTCGCGGAAGATTTACGTCGACGGACCCCACGGCATTCGTGTGCCCTTCCGCGAGATCGCGCTCTCCGGAGATGAGCCGTCGCTGCGCGTCTACGACACCAGCGGGCCGCTCGGCCACGACGCGCGCTCGGGCCTGCCGACGCCGCGCGCCGAGTGGATTCGCGGGCGCGGCGATGTCGCCCCGACGACGAACGGCGCGCTCCGCGGCACGCGGTGCGTGACGCAGATGCACTATGCGCGGCGCGGCGAGGTCACGCCGGAGATGGAGTTCGTCGCGTTGCGCGAGGGCCTGCCCGCCACCCTCGTCCGCGACGAGATCGCGCGCGGACGCGCGATCATCCCCGCGAACATCAATCACCCCGAGCTCGAGCCGATGATCATCGGCCGCGCCTTCAAGGTGAAGGTCAACGCGAACATCGGGAACTCGGCCATTCGCTCGTCGATCGAGGACGAGGTCGAGAAGCTGCGCTGGGCGACGCTCTGGGGCGCCGACACGGTGATGGACCTGTCGACCGGCCGCAACATCCATGAGACCCGCGAGTGGATTCTCCGGAACTCCGCGGTCCCGATCGGCACGGTGCCGATCTATCAGGCCCTCGAGAAGGTCGGCGGCGTTCCCGAGGAGCTCACCTGGGAGATTTATCGCGACACCCTGATCGAACAGGCGGAGCAGGGC
>CBHWBX010000286.1:0-6251 GCA_966111935.1 uncultured Gemmatimonadaceae bacterium | reverse complement strand
AGTCCTCAGGACTGAGTGTCTGGACGACCGCCCAGACGAGGAGCGGGACCCTTCTCTCGTGGTGACCCGTAATCTCGTACCCCTATCCGCTGTGCAACGTCGGCCGCTGCACGACGTTCATCCGCGGGCGATAGTGCCGCTGCATGTCGAGATCGACGGACACGAAGTTCTGCGGGTGGCCGTCGTTGAGATTGCGGGCGATCGTCAGTGCCTTGAGGAAGACCTCGGGCATGATCACCGCGCTGCCGAGGTTGAGGACGACGCCGCCGTCGTCGAGATCGGTGAGCGAGGCGGCAAGGCGGCGGAAGTCGCGGTGGCTCGTGTCGCCGATCGCGGCGCCGTTCGCGGCCGGGTGCTGATGGATGATCTCGGCGCCGAGCGCGGCGTGGACGGTCGCGGTCACGCCGAGGCGATAGGCGGTGAGCAGCACCGAGAGATCGGGGTTGGCGAGATCATCGCGTGCGTCGAGCGCGCGGCCGAGTGCCTCGCCCATGCCGATGCCGTCGCTCATGCCGGCGACGAACGCCGTGTTCATCTCGCGGCCGGTCTCGTCGGCCATGCCGAAGGTGCCATCCTTGAGACCGGCGGCGACGTCTTCGGACGTCGCGCCGAAGCGGGCGACTTCGTAGTCGTGGATCGCCGCCGAGCCGTTCATCGCGATGTGTGTGACGATTCCGCGACGCATGAGATCGGCGAGGAGCGGCGCGAGGCCGGTCTTCACGACGTGTCCGCCGAGCATGACGACCACGCCGCGCTTGCGTCGGGCGGCCGTGGCGACGGCGTCGACGACCTTCCGGAAGTCGCGCGCGACGAGGACGTCAGGGAGCGCGGCGAGGAAGGCGGCGAAGGAGCGGTCGTTCCCCGGAGGATGCGCGAACTCGCCGGCGCTGACCTTGTTGGGGCGCCGGGCGACGGGGATGGTGCGAATCGCGGAGAGGTCCGCTTCGCGCGGCGTGCGTTTGTCGGTCAGGGGATTCGGTTCAGCGGAATGTTCTTCGCCGGGGACGGCTTGTAGTTCTTGAGATACAAGTTCAGCGACCCGAAGCTCACCTTCGACTTCATCTGCAGCATGATGCGGTTCTCATCGTCGGAGAGCCACACCTCGGCGTGGCCGCCCTCGGAGAAGAGCTTCGACTCGAAGCTCGGCTGCACGACGAGCGCGTTGAAGCGCCCGGCACCGACCTTCACTTCTTCGCGGCGCAGCACGCGGAGGCGAATCGGGTTCTTGCTGGCGACGAAGTAGTCATTGAGCGTCGTGTCCAGCCCGACGCGCAGCGGCAGCGTGCGCAGGTAGTAGACGAACGCGGCGTCGCTGAGCGGATGCTCGACGCTCTCGACCGGCTTCGCGTCCTTCTTGTTCGGCTCGATGTACTCGCGGCGATCGGGGAAGATTTCGTAGAGACGCTTCGGCTCGTAGCTGCCTTCGTCGATGTCCTGGCGATAGCGCAGCGTGGCGAGCGTGTGGACGTCCGACCAATCCTCGTAGCGGTCGCGCACCTTGTAGAACGGGATCCCACCGTTGAGGCGGAAGATCGTGTGCCAGGTCTGGCGGCCGCGCACCGTGTCGAAGGGCAGCACTTCCATGCTGCCGTTCCCCACGTGAAGCTTGCCGAAGCTGACGTCGTACTCCAGGAGCTCGCCGACGCCGTACGGGACGCGTGCCGCGCCCTCGGGGGGACGGAACGAGGAGATCGGGATGGTGCCGTCCTGCGCGCTCGCGCGGACACCGCCGGCGAGAATGGCGACGGCGAGCGCCGCACAACGCCAGACGGGTCTCATTCTGCGGGCCTCGCGACCTTGGGGGAGCGCGGCGCGCGGAAGAGCGCGAGGCCGTCGGCCCAGGGGCGAATGCGCGACTCGCGGCCGCGCACGTCGTAGCGCGGCTCGAGCGCGACCGTCTCCATGCGTCGCGCGAGGGGCGCGGCGCGGCGGAGGAGGTCGAGGTTGGCGGCCCAGCCCTCACCGCGGAGGATCGGACTGTCGCCGGACTCCTTTACGAGATCGCGAATGAGCGAAATGCGATACAGCCGCATGGCCCCGAAGGGATCGGTGACTCCACGAACCGAACCAGCGGCGCGCGCCGCCCATCTCGCGATCCAACGCATGCGGCGGACCGCCTGCGGGGTCGAGGGCGTCGGAGTCCGCTCGGCGACGACGAGATCGGCGCCCCCCTCGAACCGCTTGATCAGCTCGGGCAGGTGCTCGGGCTGGTCGGTAAAGTCGGCCTGGAGCGTGATCATCGCGTCGCGGCGCGGATAGCGGGTGCGGGTCGCGACGGCGCGACAGAGCGCATCGAGCGCCTTGTCGTAGCCGACGTGGCGGTCGCCGCCGAGGACGGTCAATGGCATGACGTCGCCGTAAGGCTTCAGCGTCTCCGCGGTCGCGTCGGTGCTGCCGTCGTTGTAGACGAGCACCTCGTATTCGCGCGAGTAGTCCTGGAACACCTTGCGGATGCGCCAGAGCAGGACGCCGATCGTTTCAGCTTCGTTGTATGCAGGGATGCAGATGTACAGCACCAAAAGCCTCGGAGGGAGCGGCAGCCGGGGTCGCCTGCCGAAAGCTAGAGACGTTTTCGCCGGCCAGCCACCCGTCACAGTACCCCCGGCGGTGGCCGGCGTTTCGCATTTCTGGCAGTGGGGACGGGCGAGTGCTGCCGTTTTTCGACGCCCGCCTTGCCGGGCTCAGCGCACCATTGTTGAGTTGCGGTGTACAGGCACGTGACCGAAGGAGGAGAGAGATGATTCTCGCCGACACACGTCATCGACTGACGCGCGACGACGCGCAGCTGGCCGTCCGGCTGCTCGCCGCGGAATCCGGAACGGAGATCGAGGCGATCGAAGCGCGGATCGCCGACGAAGGGATCGACGCGGTTCTGGACGATCCGCGACTGTCCGCGGCGCTCCTGCGCCAGCCGCGCGGCGCCCATGCGTCCTTCACGCTGTTCGCGTACGTCATGGTCCGGCAGGCGCTCCGGCGGGCCGGGGAGAACGACCGCGGGCTCGCCGACTACGTGAGCGCGATCGTGCTGAACTTCGGCGTCCGCGACCGCGCATATCGAATCGCGGCGACGGACGACGAGGTCTACGCCGCGATCGTGGAGCTGTGCACGGCCCTCGACGATCCGGATGCGCGGCGCAGCTTCCTGGTGCGGACGCATCTGGGGAACTACGCGCTCTGGTTGAGCGGGATCTTCCCCGACTACATCGAGCAGCGGCGATGGCGCCGCGGTGGGCCCGATCTCGAGTATTACGAAGAGATGGGACGCCGCGGATTTCAGCTCGCCGCCGGCCACCGATTGGCGGAGGAGCACGGGCTGGCGACGCTGTACTCGAGCGCCGCGGAGCGATTCGGCGTGCTGCGGATGGCGCTCAATGCGGTGAGCGATTCGCTGTTCTTCCCCGCGGTGCAGACCCCGGAGCGGCTGATGCGCCAGGTGCGCGACGAGGGCCGCTGGCGTCTGAGCTAGTCGCGTCCGGCAGCGCGCAGTTCGCTCGCGAAGCCGGCGAAGAGGCGGCGGTCCCAGTCGTCGTCGGCCGCGGTGAGCTCTTCGGGGTGCCACTGCACGGCGACCATCCACCAGGCGGGATCGACCGACTCCGCGGCCTCGACGATTCCGTCGGGGCTGCGACCGACGACGCGCAGCGCCGGGGCGTGCCGGTCGATCGCCTGGTGGTGCGATGAGTTCGTGCGAATGCAGGTGTCGGCGATGATCTCGGACAGGCGCGAGTCCGAGTCGATGCTGACGTCGTGCACGCGCTCCGTGCGACGCGCGCTCTGATCGTGGTCGATCCCACTCTGGTGCTGGGTGGGAATGTCCTGGATCAGCGTACCGCCAAGGGCGACGTTCACGACCTGCGCCCCGCGGCAGATGGCGAGCGTCGGAATGCGCCGTTCATAGGCGGCGCGAACGAGGGCGATCTCGTAGGCGTCGCGGCCCGCGTGCGCGGCACCGGTCGCCGGGTGCGGCTCCTCGCCGAAGCGGCGCGGATCGACGTCTTCGCCGCCGGTGAGCACGAGTCCCGCAATGTCGGTGAGCGCCGCGGCGGCGAGGACCGGGTCGACGGGCGGCAGAATGACCGGAATCAGTCCGACGTCGACGAGCGCCTTGGTGTACGCCTCGTTGACGCGGACGCGCGGGCGTCCACGAATGATCTCGGTGGTCGCGGTGACGATGACGAACGGTGCGAACGGCATATGCAATGGAGAACGTGGACGCGGTTGCGTCGTTGTTGGCGCGACCTGTATCGTACTACCCCGAATCACTTCCAGCCAACGACTCCATGGTGTTCGACGGCTTCCGCCGTTCCTTCGACGAATTGCTTGCACGTGCCACGAAGCCGGAGGACCGGCGCGCGATCGCCGCGCGCATGAAGGACACTCTCGTGCAGGCGCGAATGGGGCTCGACGACATGCGTGACGGGCTGGAGAAGGCGCGGCAGCGCCTGGCGCTCGAGACGCGCGAGCTCGAGACGGTCCGGCGGCGCAAGACCCTCGCCGAAGGCATCAACGACCAGGAGACGGTCTACATCGCGACGAAGTACGAGACGATGCATGCCGAGCGGGTGAGCGTCCTTCAGCAGAAGGTCGACGCGCAGAGCGCCGAGCTGTCGCTCGCCGAGCGGGACGTCGCGCAGATGACCGCGGAGCTCAAGGCGGTGGTGAACGGAACCGATCCGCGCGCGGCGTCTGCGCCGGTGCTCGATCAGGGGATCGATCCCGACGCGAATGCCTCGGCGTTGCGCGACGAGATCGACGCGCTCGGGCGGGCGCGCGCACGCGCCGATGCGGAATCGGACGCCGATCGCCGCCTGGAAGAGCTCAAGCGCAAGATGGGGAAATAGTCATCCCACCAACGCGGGCACTCCTCGGAGCGGCAGGTTTGGTCCTCGCCGTGAGCACCGCCGGTTGGGCCCAGCAGGCCGACACCGTCGCGTGCGCCGGGCAGCGGATCGAGGACGTGGTGATCTATACGGCGGCGCCGACGGCGGCGGTGCTGCGTCGAGTGCCGATTCTGGCGAAGGGTGTGGCGGCGGTGCACACGACCACGCACCCCGACATCGTCCGGAACTTTCTGCTCCTCAGGAAGGGCGATACGTGCGACGAGCTGCGTCGCGCGGAATCGGAGCGCATCCTGCGCGCGCAGCCGTTCATCGCCGAAGCTTCAGTGCGCGCGGTGCCCGAGGACGACGGCGGCGTGCGCCTCGTCGTGCAAACGACCGACGAAATCGCGCTCGTGCTCGGACTCGCGGCGGCGGCGGCAAATCCGCCGGTGCGCTTCTTCCGCCTTGGCGACGGAAATCTCGGCGGCCGCGGGATGTACCTCGCCGGCGACTGGCGGTACGGCGGTCCATTTCGCAACGGCTACGGCGGACAGTTCGTCGACAACCAGTTCCTGGGCCACCCGTACGTGTTCGGCGTCGACGGCCACGTCTATCCGCTCGGCTCGGACTGGAACGTCGGCGCCGCGCATCCGTTCTATACGGACATTCAGCGAATCGCGTGGCGTGCGCGGATCGGCGCGGAAAACAACTACGTCGAGTATCGCGACACCGACACGTCGAGCCATGCGCTGTGGGTCGCGCGGAACTACTTCGACATCGGCGGCATCATTCGCGTCGGACCGCCGGGCCGACTGAGCCTCTTCGGCGCGTCGATCTCGGGCGACGACGAACGTCCGGCCGATCAGCCGGTGCTGATCACGGACAACGGTTTCGCGACCGATTCGGGCACGCTGCTCGTGAACCGGTTCTCCGATCACCGGATCGCCCGTGTGAACGCGCTCTGGGGAGTGCGCGACATCGGGTTCGCGCAGGTGACGGGCTTCGACGCCCTCACCGGACGACAGGACCTCGCGGTGGGCTTTCAGCTCGGCACGCTGTTCGGGCGAAGTCTGTCGGTGCTCGGCGCGCGCGATGACGACATCTTCATGTCGGGCGATCTGTACATCGGCCAGGTCGGTCGGAACAACGCGCTGCGCGTGCAGGCGCAGACCGAGGCGCGACGCGACAACTCTGAAGGGGACTGGGACGGGATTCTCACCGCGGCGAACGCGATCGAGTATTTCAAGTTCGTCCCCTCGCAGACGACGCAGCTGAGCGTGGAGTTCAGCGGCGGCTGGAACGTGCGTGTGCCGTTCAACCTCACGCTCGGCGATCCACTGGGCGGGCTGCGTGGCTTCTCCGGCTCGAACATTCCCGGCGGCCAGCGGCTCGTCGCGCGTCTCGACAATCGCCTGTTCGTCGCGCGGCCGT
>CBHWBX010000285.1:0-6271 GCA_966111935.1 uncultured Gemmatimonadaceae bacterium | reverse complement strand
CTCCTCGAGCTGAGCGACGCCGACCTCCAGCAGCTGTTCGGCTGGTCCCAGCCTAGCGATACGTCGCCCGAAGCCGACTACGCGAAGTGACCGCGTCCCCGAACGCCGGGGCGCCGACGGGCTTCGTCGATCTGCACATGCACTCGACGGCCTCCGACGGCTCCCGCGCTCCGGGTGACGTGGTGCGCGAGGCGCGTCGCGTCGGCCTCGCCGCGATCGCGCTCACCGACCACGACACGCTCGACGGCCTCGCCGAAGCCGAACGGGTCGGCGCCGAGCTGGGCGTGCGCATCGTCCGCGGCATCGAGTTGAGCGCCGTCGAGGACGACGTCGAGACGCACATCCTCGGGCTGCATCTCACCGACACCCACGAGATGGAAGCGCAGCTCGTCGCGCTGCGCGAGATGCGTCGCACGCGCGCCGAGCGAATCGTCGCGCGTCTCAACGAGCTCGGCGTGCGCATCGAGCTGTCGTCGGTGCTCGATCAAGCCGCCGGCGGCGCGATCGGGCGGCCGCACATCGCCCGCGCGATGATCGCCGAGGGCTGGGCGGTGGATTTCCGCGACGCTTTCGAGCGCTATCTGGGCAACGGAAAGCCGGCGTTCGTGATGAAGGATCGCCTCGCGGTCGCCGACGCGATCTCGCTCATCCATCGCGCCGGCGGGCTCGCCGTCCTCGCCCATCCGTCGCACGGAGGCACGCGCGATCGGGTCGAGGCATTCGTGCGCGAGGGCATCGACGGCCTCGAGGTTCGTCACCCGAGCCATTCGTCGGAAGACGTCGCGCGCCTCGGCGCGCTCGTCGAGCATTTCTCGCTCATCCCGAGCGGCGGCTCCGACTGGCATGGCGCCGCCGAGGGCCCGCGCGTGCTCGGCTGCATGAAGGTCCCGGGCGAGTGGCTCGCTCGCCAGGACGCGCGCGTTCAGAGCAGAGCTTCGTCCTCCTGAGGAGCGTAGCGACGAAGGACCCCTGTGCGCCGAGGAGGAGTCGCCTCAGTGCCAAGGGGGCCTTCGCTTCGCTCAGGATGACGCGGGCGCTCGCGATCGCGTATTGTTTCACGTATGGACCTCCGCAATAGAGTCGCTCTCGTCACGGGAGCCGGGCATCGCGTCGGCCGTGCGATCGCGGTCGCACTCGGCGCGCGCGGGATGCGTGTGGCCGTGCACTACAACGCCACCGCCGACGGCGCGCGAGAGACCGCGCGACAGATCGAAGCCGCCGGCGGCAGCGCGAGGACGTTTTCCGGCGATCTCACCGATCCGTCGCGCGCATCTGATCTGATCGCCGACGTCGTCCGTGAGTTCGGCGCGCTCGACGTGCTCGTGAACTCCGCCGCGGTGATGGTCCGGACGCCGTTCGGCGAGGTCACCCCGGAGCAGTGGGATGCGATCATGGCGCTCAACGTGCGCGCGCCGTTCTTTCTCGCGCAGGCCGCGGCAACGCATTTGCGCGCCGCGAAGGGCGTGATCGTGAACATCGCCGACCTCGCGGCGTTCGAGACCTGGCCGGCGTATCTGCCGCATGGCCTGTCGAAGGCGGGCGTCGTCTATCTCACCCGTTCTCTCGCGCGCGTGCTCGCCCCCGACGTCCGCGTCGGCGGCATCGCGCCGGGAGCGGTGCTCCTGCCCGACGACTGGAGCGGTGAAGCGGCCGAGCATCTGCGCGCGACGACCCCGTTGGCGCGCGAAGGAAGTCCCGAGGACGTCACGCGGACGGTGCTCTTCATCCTCGACGCCGACTATCTCACGGGCGAGACGATCATCGTCGACGGCGGCCGGCATGTCCGAACGTGAGGTGCAGCGCTACGGCACGATCGTCGTCGTCGGTGGTGGCTGTTACGGTGGGTACTATGTTCGCCAGCTCGGCCGCGCGCTCGCGGCCGGGGCGATCACCGCGGAACGGATCCTCGTCGTGGATCGCGATCCGTCGTGCGCGGTTGCCGGCACGCTGCGCGAGCCATTCCAGCTCGTCGTGCGCGACTGGCGCGAGTTCTTCGCCGCGTACTTGGCCGATGCCGTGAACAATGCCGACGCCACGAGCGCCGACGCGATCGTCCCGTCGCCGCTCATGCCGCATCTGATGGGGGAGTGGCTCGTCGGACGCGCGCGCGAGCGGTTCGGGGCCCGCGTCGCGACACGAGGCCTCGACGACGTCCCGACGGTTCCGTGGGATCGCGCCGGCGACGATGGGACACACTACGTGAGCTTCGCGACCTGGATGTGCCCGATCAACTGCATCGAGCCGCGCATCTGCCCCCATACGCGCGGCACGCGCGACTGGAGCATGCCCGCGCGCGTCGCCGAGCACGCGGCATCACGCCGCGCGGCGGGGAAGGCGGTCGAGGATGCGGTGCTCTTCTGCCGACATCGCGCGTTCGGCGTCGGGATGTTCGACACCGCCGAGGTGCTCGCCGCCGACGCGCGAATTCGCGAAGCGGGCGACCGCGGCGCCACCGACGTCCTCGTCGGCACCGTCTCGCACTGCCACGGCGCGCTGACCCGTCTCGTGATCGCCGCGCCGAGCGGTCCGGACAATTCCCAACTCGGCTAGATTTTAGGAAATTGAACGCGGCGGCCGCCCGGCTCGCCGCGGACCCTTAGAGGATTGGACGTGGCCACGACCTATAACTATGACGTCGTGATCGTCGGCGCCGGCCCGGCCGGCATGTGCGCCGGCATGTACACCGGACGCTCGATGTTGAAGTCAGTCGTGCTCGAGCGCGGATTTCCCGGCGGCGAGCTGCTGAACACCGAGCTGATCGAAGACTATCCCGGGTTCGAGCACATCCTCGGACACGAGCTCGCCCAGAAGTTCTCCGACCATGCGGCGAAGTTCGGCGCCGAGTTCAAGACCGGCGTGATCGTCGAGTGCGTCCGCAAGCGCGACGACGGCACCTTCGAGACGCGCACCGAGAACGGCGACATCTACCTCTCGCCCGCGGTGATCGTCACCGCCGGCGGCACGCCGATCAAGCTCGGCGTCCCGGGCGAGGCCGAATACGCCGGGAAAGGCGTTTCGTATTGAGCGATCTGCGACGGCGCGTTCTTCCGCGACCAGGTGATCGCGGTGGTCGGCGGCGGCGACGCCGCGGTCGAGGAAGCCGACTTCCTCACGCGATATGGTAGCAAAGTGATACTAATTCACCGCCGCAGCGAGTTACGCGCGTCGAAGATTCTTCAGCAGCGGCTGTTCGCGAACCCGAAGATCGAAGTCATCTGGGACACCGTCGTTGACGAGGTGAAGGCCGACGGGCAGGGGCTCGTGAACCGTCTCCAGCTGCGGAACGTCGAGACGAACGCGACGCGCGAGCTCGAGGCGCAGGCGATGTTCGTGTTCATCGGCTTCCGTCCGAACACCGGCATCATCGAAGGGCACGTCGATCACGACGAGATGGGCTACCTGCGCACCGACGCGAACATGCACACGAGCATCCGCGGCCTCTTCGCCGCCGGCGACGTGCGCGCGCAGCTCACGCGTCAGGTCACTACGGCGGTCGGCGATGCGACCACCGCGGCGATCGCCGCCGAGAAGTATCTCAAGGCGCTCGAGGACGGCGATCCCGGCGAGCCGATCGTCGGCACCGGAGGCTACGCGGTATGAAGTTCCATTCGATCACCGTCGGCGCGTTCCAGGAGAACACCTACCTGGTGATCGATGAAGCGACCAACCGTGCCGTCCTCATCGATCCCGGCGCCGAGCCGGAGCGACTCGTCCGTCTCGTCGAGGAGACGGGTGCGACCCTCGAGGCGATCTGGCTGACCCACGGCCACATCGACCACATCGGCGGCATTCGCGGCGTGCGCGGGCGGTGGCCGGTGCCGGTGCACATGCACCCCGCCGATCAGCCGCTGTACGATCGCGGCGAGCAGCAGGCGGCGGTGTACGGCGTGCCGTTCGAGCAGCCGGAGGCGCCCGACTTCGAGCTCGCCGAAGGGCAGGTGCTCACGCTCGGCGATCTGCGCTTCGACGTGCTGCACACGCCGGGGCATGCGCCCGGCCACGTGATCTTCAAGCACGGCGATGCTGTCTTCGGCGGCGACCTGCTCTTTGCCGGCTCGATCGGCCGCACCGACCTGCCGCTCTCGAACGCCGCGCACATGGAAGAGTCGCTCGCTCGCATCTGTGAGTTCAGCGACGAAACCGTGTTTCATCCCGGCCACGGCCCGCACACGACAATCGGTCGCGAGCGGGCCACGAACGGCTTCCTGACCGGAGCCGCTCGCATCCTCCGCCGCTGACCGATGCGTCCCGTCCCCCTCCTCGCGCAGCTCGCGTTGCTCCTCCTCTGGCTCGGCGGCGCCGTGCTGTTCGCCGCGGCCGTCGCGCCGGCGCTGTTCGCCGTGCTGCCGACCCGGACGCTGGCCGGCGCCGTCGTCGGGCGCGTGCTGCCAGTGATCTTTTATTCAGGAATGCTCATCGGCATCGTCGTCGTGGTCCTCGACCTGCTTGGCCGCGACGGCTGGAGCTGGCGCGGCGCCGCCCCGGGCGGTGTCGTCATGACCGCGGCGTCGGCGATCGCGCAGCTCCTCATCGGCCCGCGCATCGAGCGGCTTCGCGCCGACATCGGCGGCGTGCTCGAGTCGCTCGCCGCCGACGATCCTCGCCGCGCCGCGTTCGGCCGCCCCCACGGGATGAGCGTTGCCTGGATGGGCCTCGCGATGCTCGCCGCGGCGATGGCGGCGTTCCTGATTGCTCGTGAGTTGAGAAAACCCTAACCGCCGACGTCATCCTTCGGCGCTCGCGCCTCAGGATGACACCACTCTTCACACTCCCATGACCGACACCCGCAAAGAAAAAGATCCGCTCGGCACGCTCGACGTCCCCGCCGACGCGCTCTATGGCGTGCAGACCCTTCGCGCGAAGCAGAACTTCCCGATCAGCGGCCTGAAGCCGCTCGACGCCTTCGTCACCGCGCAGGTCCAGATCAAGAAGGCCGCCGCGCAGACGCACAAGGAGACGGGCCGCCTCGACGCGAAGCTCGCCGACGCGATTGTGAAGGCGGCGGACGAAGTCCTCGCCGGCCAGCATCGCGAGCACTTCATCGTCGATCCGTACCAGGCGGGCGCGGGCACGTCGCACAACATGAACGCGAACGAAGTCCTCGCGAATCGCGCCAACGAGATCCTTGGCGGCAAGCGCGGCGAGTACGCGCCCGTGCATCCGAACGATCACGTGAACATGGCGCAGTCGACGAACGACACGATTCCGACGAACATCCGTCTCGCGTGTCTGTCGGAGCTGCCGGCGCTCACCAAGTCGTTCGAGAATCTCCGCGACGCGTTCGCGGCGAAGGGGAAGGAGTTCGACCACGTCGTGAAGGCCGGCCGCACGCACCTCCAGGACGCGATGCCGATCCGCCTCGGCCAGGAGTTCAACGCCTACGCCGGCTCGCTCGATCGCGGCCTCAAGCGCGTCCATCTCGCCGCGGACTTCCTGAAGGACCTCGGCATCGGCGGCAGCGCCGTCGGCACGGGCGTGACGGTCGAGAAGGAATATCCGGCGCTCATGAACAAGTACCTCAAGCAGATCACCGGTCTCGATCTGCGCGTCGGACAGGATCGCATTCAGCTCATGCAGAGCATGGGCGACGTCGCCGGCTTCAGCGCCGCCCTGCGCACGCTGGCGATCGATCTGAGCAAGATCGCCAGCGATCTGCGTCTCATGGTCATGGGTCCGCGCACCGGCATCGACGAGATCCGTCTGCCCGCCGTGCAGCCGGGCTCCTCGATCATGCCGGGTAAGATCAATCCGTCGATCCCCGAGATGGTCAACCAGGTCTGCTTCCAGGTCATTGGCCTCGACACCACGGTCGCGATCTCGGCCGAGCACGGTCAGCTCGAGCTCAACGTCATGATGCCGGTGATCGCGCACAACGTCCTGCTCGCGATGCGCATCCTCGGCAACGCCGCGAACGTCCTCGCCGACAAGTCGGTGAAGGGGATCGAAGCGAACGAAGCGATGTGCTCGTACTGGGTCGAGCGCTCGGCCGCACTGGCCACGGCGCTCATGCCCCAGATCG
The DNA here is from genome assembly GCA_966111935.1 of uncultured Gemmatimonadaceae bacterium. GTDB lineage: Bacteria > Gemmatimonadota > Gemmatimonadetes > Gemmatimonadales > Gemmatimonadaceae > JAQBQB01. Next base: position 252 of record CBHWBX010000285.1, on the reverse strand, counting down.
GCTACGCCAAGTCGGCCGAGATCGCCAAGCAGTCGGTGAAGGAAGGCGTGCTGATTCGCGAGATGGTGAAGCGCGACAACGTCATTCCGGCGAACGAAGTCGATGAAGTCCTCGACCTGCGGAAAATGACCGAGATCGGCGTGCCGGGCGGGAAGCACGCGGTGTCGGCGGGGGGCTGATCGCCCACTGTGGATCGGGGATCGGGGACCGGGGATCGAGATTGAGCGTGATCCTCTCGATCCCCGATCGCCG
>CBHWBX010000284.1:0-6282 GCA_966111935.1 uncultured Gemmatimonadaceae bacterium | reverse complement strand
ATGACAAGCGCCGTCATGCGGGCGCGCCGTCCGCGCCATTCGCGCCTCGCGCGCCGTTTGGGCCTTCGCGCCGTTCGGGAGTGCGCGCCTTTTGGGAGTTCGCGCCGTTCGGGATTTCGTGCCGTTAGCTCACGCCCTTCGCGCCGTCACCCCCCGGATGAACCCGCAACTGTCACAAGTGATGCGTTTTCGCAACGTTGACGCTGCCTGATCCGCAGGAGATAATCAGCGTCTACCCTTCCAAGAGGAAGCCATGGAGACGCGCAGCGGGTTGAGTCGCCGCGGGTTCGTCGGCGGTGTGGCGGCAGCGATGGGAGCAGCGGCTTTTCAGCCGCCGCTGGATCTCTTTGCCGAGACGCCCGAATCGGCGGCGCGTCGGCTGCGCGAGCGGCGCGGGCCGGACGATCCGTACGATCTGATGGCCAAGCTGCACTTCAACGAGAATCCCTACGGTCCGCCGGAGTCGGTGCTCAAGGCGATGACCCAGGCGTTCAAGTACGCCAATCGGTATGGGTATCCGGACGGCGGGATTACCGAGGAGATCGCGAAGCTGCACGGCGTGAAGCCGGAGAACGTGCTGCTTGCCGCGGGGTCGGGGGAGATTCTGGACGTCGTCGGGACGGCGTTCGCGACGAGCAAGAAGGTCGTCGGCGTCGAGCCGTCGTATGGCTTCGTCTACTCGCACGTGGCGAGCGTGAAGGGCGGGGCGATCACGCTGCCGCTGACGTCGGACTATCGGCAGGACATCCCGGCGCTCATCACGGCAGTGAAGCGCCATTATCGTGAAGTCGGGTTCGTTTATTTGTGCAATCCGAACAACCCGACCGGCCGGATCGTGACGAAAGCGGAGATTCGGCAACTTCTTGATGGGATTCCGGAGGACGTACCGGTTCTCATCGACGAGGCATACTACCATTTTGTAGAGGATCCGGAGTACGGAACATCCGTTTCCTACGTGAGGGACGGTCGTCCGGTGATCGTTACCCGGACGTTCTCGAAGATTGCGGCATTGGCGGGGATGCGGTTGGGGTACGCGATCGCGACGCCGGAGGTGATCCGGCAGATGACGCCGTTCATCAGCGATTCGATCAATGCCGTCGTAAAGTGGGGTGGCGTGGCTGCCCTGCGGGACACGACGGCGCAGGCGCAGGTCAAGAAGGTGACACTCGATCTCCGGAAGCAGACGACGTCGGAGCTGCGGGGGCTCGGGTACGATGTGATTCCGTCCGAGACGAACTTCTTCATGGTGCACCTGAAGCGTCCGGTTCGGCCGGTGATTTCGGAGTTCGAGAAGCGCGGCGTTCTGGTCGGCCGCCCCTTTCCACCGATGGACGAGCATCTGCGCGTCTCGGTCGGAACCGCCGACGAGATGAAGCGCTTCATGGTCGCGTTCAAGGACATCATGCAGCAGCCGGTCAAGGCCGCGAGCACGGACAAAAACCCGTAGCGGAATTCGCAAATTCAGCGGACAAAATCCTCGCGGCGCACGTGACGATCCGCGCGCGCCGCGAGTTGTCAACTAGATGGCATCCCGACGTTGACAGCCCGTTTCACGTCCGGTACGTTCGCCCGGCTTGGGCGATCGTGTCGTGACGAACGACGGACGCTCCGCCCGCATTCTCTCTTTGTAACCCGCCAGCGCGATTTTGTCGCGCGACGATCCATAAAGCAGTACGCACCACGCCGTAGCCACGCCGGCTACGGTTGCTCGTCCACGCTCTACCCTGCCTTGGGAGAAATCGCTATGCGATGGGGTCGGCCCTCCTTCCTTTCCACCACCACTCGAACCGCCACATGGCGGCGCTGGGGCGTTGCGACGCTCGCTGCGCTCGGCCTCTTCACCGCGAGCTCGCGCGCGGTCGCTCAGGCGACCAGCGGGACGATCAGCGGGACAGTGACCGACGCGGCGTCGCACAGCCCCCTCGCCGGTGCGGCGGTCCGTGTTGGTACCTCGCAGATCGGCACGCAGACCGGCGATGACGGCAAGTTCACCATTCGCGGCGTTCCCGCGGGTGCGGTGGAACTGCAGGTCAACCGCATCGGCTACGAAGCCAAGAAGGTCCCGGTGACCGTGACGGCCGGCGGTACGGCGACCGTGAACGTCACGCTGTCGCAGGCCGCGTTCTCGCTGTCGGAAGTCGTCGTGACGGTGACGGGCGCGCAGAAGAAGGCGGAAATCTCGAACACCGTCGCCTCGGTCGACGTCGGATCCAAGGCGCAGGAAACCACGGCGAACAGCCTTGGCCAGCTCCTTTCCGGCCAGGCGGCGGGCGTGCAGATCGTTTCGGCCGGCGCGGCCGGCGCGGGCTCGCGCATCCGTATCCGCGGCCAGTCGTCGCTGTCGCTCCCCAACGCGCCGGTCGTGTACGTCGACGGCATCAAGGTGACGTCGACCGCCGGCACCGGCAGCTCGTCGAGCTCCTCGCGCTTCGACGACCTGAACCCGGACGAGATCGAGAACATCGACATCCTCAAGGGCCCCGCGGCCGCGACGCTCTACGGCACGGAAGCGGCCAACGGCGTCATCATCATCACCACGAAGAAGGGCAAGGCCGGCGCGACGCGCTGGAACTTCTTCGGTGAGACCGGCCCGTCGCACGACCCGAGCGCCGGCAACTACCGCGACCTCTGGATCTCGTTCCAGAAGAACGCGAACGGCACGCTCACCCAGTGCCAGCTCACCCAGGTTGCCTCGGGCGCGTGCCGCATCGACAGCACGTACCATGGCAACGTCCTGAACAAGCCGGGCCTCACGCCGATCGTGAACGGCAGCGTGAACAAAATCGGCACGCAGGTCAGCGGCGGCACGGACCGTCTCCAGTACTTCGTCTCCGGCGAGTACAACAAGGAAATGGGCCCGTACAAGATGCCGCAGGCCGAGATCGACCGTATCGCGAAGGAGCGCGGCAAGGCGGTTCCGTACAACCAGATCTATCCGAGCGCGAATGCCCTCACGAACCTGCGCACGAACCTCTCGACGCAGCTCGGCTCGAAGGCGGACTTCAACGTCTCGATGGGCTACATCCAGCGCGCGTACCGCAAGCCGCAGAACGAGGACAACTCGACGGGCCTGATGGTCGACGCGATCGCCGGCCTCGCTCGTACGGACCTCTATCAGGTTCGCGTGAAGGGTGTCGACAGCGTGGCCCTCAACGGCTACCGCAGCTACCCGATGGGCGACATCTTCGGCTACACGCAGGGCAACAACATCAACCGCTTCGTCAACAGCATCAGCGGCCGGTACTATCCGTTCAGCTGGCTGAACATCCGCTCGAACCTCGGCTTCGACTGGTCGATGGACGACGCGAAGCAGGGCACCCAGTTCGACCAGGGTCCCTTCGGCGAGACGACGCGCCTCGGTGACATCACCGACCGCCGCACCGAGACCGACCAGTACACGGCGGACATCGGCGGCACGGCGACCTTCGGCTTCTGGAACAAGTTCAACTCGAAGACGTCGGTCGGCACGCAGTACTACCGCACGTACATCGACTACGTGGAAGGCCGCGGCCGCACGCTGCCGCCGGGCGCCACGCAGGTGGCCGCCGGCGCCGTCCAGACGACGACCGCGAACACCAACACGACGGTCACGCTCGGCACCTACGGCGAGCAGGTGTTCTCGTACGCCGATCGCGTGTTCCTCACGGGCGGTCTCCGCTACGACGGCAACAGCGCGTTCGGTAAGTCGTTCAAGGGCGTCTTCTACCCGAAGGTCGGTCTCTCGTGGCTGATGTCGGAAGAAGGCTTCTTCCCGCAGTACAGCTGGCTGAACTCGTTCCGCGTCCGCGGCACGTACGGCGCCTCGGGCGTCCAGCCGGGCACCATCGACGCGGTCCGCTACTACTCGTCGGTCACCGGCACGATCAACGGCGTCGACAACCCGGGCGTCCAGCTCGGCGCGCTCGGCAACACGAAGCTCAAGCCGGAATACTCGTCGGAGTTCGAGACGGGCTTCGACGCGTCGCTGTTCAGCAGCAAGACCACGATGGAGTTCACGTACTACAACAAGAAGACGAAGGACGCGCTCATCGCCCGTCCGCTCGCGCCGTCGCTGGCCGGTATCTCGACGTTCCTCGATAACCTGGGCTCGATCCGCAACCAGGGTATGGAGCTGACGCTGAACAACCGCCTCATCGACAACAACGAGTTCGGCTTCGACCTCCAGATCACCGGCTCAACGAACAAGAACCGCATCCTCACCCTCGGTGAGGGCGTGACGCCGGTGCCGACGGGCAACCGCGCGACGCAGGTCAACGCGCCGGGCTACCCGCTCTACGGCATGTGGGGCAAGCCGGTCACGTGGAACGACAAGGATGGCAACGGCATCCTCTCCGTGAACGAAGTCTGTCAGGACGTCGGCAGCTGCCGCCAAGCGGATACGGCGATCTACATCGGACCCTCGTTCCCGACGAAGGAGTTCGCGGTCAACCCGCGCTTCGAGATGCTCAAGCGCAAGCTCGCGATCTCGGCCCAGCTCGACCACAAGCAGGGCATGAACAAGTTCAACAACACGCTGCGCCACCAGTCGCAGGGCGGTCTCTCGGCCCAGGGCTTCTGGGATCCGAACGCGTCGCTCCGTCAGCAGGCCTGCACGATCGCGGTCAACAACTACGCGACGTACACCTGCATGTACGAGAACGGCCGCTTCACGCGCCTGCGCGAAGTCGCGGTGTCGTACCAGCTGCCCGATGCGCTCGCGGCGCGTATGCGCTCGAGCCGCGCGACCCTGGTCGCCGCGGGCCGCAACCTGCACGTCTGGACGCCGTACAGCGGCGTCGATCCGGAAGCCACGGTCGGTAACGGCGACGAGCGCGGTAACGAGGAGTACTTCTCGACCCCGCCGCTCCGCTACTTCACGGTCCGCCTCAACCTCGCGTTCTAAGAGGCGAATCCACCCATGGCTAACAACAACAGCATTCGGAGTCTGATGTCTCTCTCCTCCAAGGCGCGGTCGCGCGCCTATGCCGTCGCCGCTTTTGCCCTCACCGCTGCGGCGGTGGGGTGCAAGAGCGACTCGCTGACGCAGGTCACCGACCCCGACATCTTCAACGTCGGTGACTACACGACCCCCGCCGGCGCGAATCCGCTCCGCATCGGCGTCATCGCCAACTTCACGACGGCGTTCGACGGCGGCACCGATTCGTACGTGACGATGTCGGGCAACCTCGGCGACGAGCTGCTCGCCAGCGACACGTTCGACGGCCGCCTGACGATCAACGCGCGCAAGTCGGTGGAGCAGAACTCGGAGATGGAGACGGTCTATCGCAACCTGCAGCGTGCCCGCACGGCCGCTGTGAACGCGACCAAGATCCTCGCCAAGTCGACGCCCACGGCGACCAACAACCGCGCCGAGGTCTACATGTACCTCGCGTACTCGGAGATGCTGTTCGCCGAGGGTTGGTGCTCGGGCGTGCCGTTCTCGAGCGAAGACGGCGTGACGCAGACGTTCGGTCAGCCGAACACCACCGAGCAGATGTTCCAGGCCGCGGTCGCGCACTTCGACACGGCCCTCACGCTGTCCGACGCCGGCGGCCGGGTTCGTTACGGCTCGCAGATCGGCAAGGGCCGCGCGCTGCTCAGCCTCGGCAAGTTCACGGAAGCGGCCGCCGCGGTGGCGGGCGTTCCGACGAGCTACCTGCTCAACACGTCGCACTCGGCGCAGAACGCCTCGGACGGCCAGTGGAGCGGCACGACGAGCGGTGCGTCGCGCTATCGCTTGATGAGCAACGAGGGCAAGAACGGTCTGCCGTTCCTCGGCCAGACCCCGGCACAGGACCCACGCATCAACTGGTCGGCGTCGACGCGCGCCGGCTTCTCGAGCCAGTTCACCGCGCAGCCGAACTCGAACAAGTTCGTGCAGTACGGCGACGGCATCATCACGACGGGCGCGGAAGCGCGTCTGATCGAGCTCGAGGCGCAGCTGCAGGCGGGCACGCAGGCCGCGCGTGATGCGGTGTTCGCGGGCCTCAACGCCCTGCGCACGGGTGGCGCGCCGATCGGCGGTGTGACGGGTTCGACCCTGATCACCGTCCCGGCACTCACGGGCACGGCGCCGACGACCCAGGACGCGGCTGTCGACCTCCTCTACAAGGAGCGCGCGTACTGGTTCTGGCTCACCGGCCATCGCCTTGGCGATCTGCGTCGCCTCGTGCGCACGTACAAGCGCAACTCGGAGACGGTCTTCCCGACCGGCGCCCTGACGCCGCCGCTCGACGGCACGTACGGCACGAGCACCAGCGTCACGATCCCGCTCAACGAGCGCAACAACCCGAACTTCACGGG
>CBHWBX010000283.1:0-6292 GCA_966111935.1 uncultured Gemmatimonadaceae bacterium | reverse complement strand
CGCGATCAACGCGCGGCTCATTGGGTTAGGGACGAGGGGTTAGGGACGAGGGGCTAGGAACAGCGTGGGTTAGGGTACCGCTCTCAGTGGTTCCTAACCCCTCGCCCCGAACCCCTAATCCCTTCAGTGGATGCGCCGCGCATCCGGCCGATGACGCCGGTACCAGCATCTGAAGCCACTCGACGGCTAACTTCCCTTCATGGCCATTCAGACGATGAATCCCGCGACGGGCGAGGTGGTGAAGTCGTTCACGCCCCTCACCGATCGCGACATCAACGACAAGCTCGATATCGCGCATCGCGCGGCGCAGGCGTGGCGCGTCGCGCCGATCGCCGAGCGCGTCGCCGTGCTGCGGCGCGCGGCCGATCTGCTCGAGCAGCGGAAGCTCGAGTACGGGCGCATGATGACGCTCGAGATGGGCAAGACGCTCAAGTCGGCGGTCGAGGAAGCGGTCAAGTGCGCGACCGGCTGCCGCTACTACGCCGACAACGCCGAGCGTCTGCTCGCCGACCAGGTGGTCGATGCGAAGGGCGAGCGGAGCTGGATCTCCTTCCAGCCGATCGGCGTGGTGCTCGCGGTGATGCCCTGGAACTTCCCGTTCTGGCAGGTCATCCGCTTCGCCGCGCCGGCGATCGCCGCCGGCAATGTCGGCATCCTCAAGCATGCGTCGAACGTGCCGCAGTGCGCCCTCGCGCTCGAGCAGCTGTTCATCGACGCCGGCGCCCCGGGCGGCGTCTTTCAAACTTTACTCATCGGCTCCGATCCGGTCGCCGCCATCGTCGCCGACGATCGCGTCGCCGCGGCGACGCTCACCGGCAGTGAAGCCGCGGGCGCGAGCGTCGCCGCCGCCGCCGGCAAGGCGATCAAGAAGACGGTGCTCGAGCTGGGCGGCAGCGATCCCTTCGTCGTCATGCCGAGCGCCGACCTCGAGGCCGCCGCGACCACCGCCGTGAACGCGCGCACGATCAACAACGGCCAGTCGTGCATCGCCGCGAAGCGCTTCATCGTCGCCGAATCGATCGTCGAACAGTTCACGGAGAAGTTCGTCGCGAAGATGAAGGCGCTCGTCGTCGGCGACCCGATGGACGAGAAGACGAACATCGGCCCGCTCGCGTCGAAGCAGATCCGCGACGACCTTCACGATCAGGTCGAGCGCTCGATCGCCGCGGGAGCGAAGGTCCTGCTCGGCGGCAAGCCGCGCGAAGGCAAAGGCTTCTTCTACGAGCCGACGGTGCTCGGCAACGTCACCGATACGATGCCGGCCTTCCGCGAGGAGACGTTCGGGCCGCTCGCCGTGATCGTGGCGGCGCGCGATCTCGACCATGCGATCGCGCTCGCGAACGACTCGCGCTTCGGGCTCGGCTCGGCGGCGTGGACGCGCGACGACGGTGAGATCGCACGCTTCGCGCGCGATCTCGCCGCGGGTCAGGTCTTCATCAACGGCATGGTCGCGTCCGACCCGCGCTTTCCCTTCGGCGGCGTGAAAAAGTCCGGCTACGGACGCGAGCTGAGCGCGTTCGGCATCCACGAGTTCACGAACATCAAGACGGTCCGTGTGATGGGCGCGAACAGCTCAGGCGGGAGCACCACCGAGTAGGGACACGGTCACCGTCGTCCCGGTGCCCGGTGCGCTCTCGACGTCGATCGAGCCGCCCCAGCCTTCGACCAGACGACGGCTGATCGCGAGCCCGAGCCCCGACCCGCTCGTGCGCGTCGAGAAGTGCGGCTCGAAGATTCGCGGCAGCACGTCGGCGGCGATTCCCTGCCCGTCGTCGCGCACGACGATGCGCACACGCCCGTCCTCGGCTTCGACCGACACCGTGACGGCGCGCGCTTCGGCGTGCCGTGCGTTCTCGAGAACGTTGAGCAGCACTTCCTTCAGCTCGTCGACGCGCGCGATCGCGAACACCGGCGCGTCGATCCCCTGCTCGAGCCACTGCAGATCCTGCTGATGGCCCATCCGCTCGAGCGACACGACCTCGCGCACGATCGCCGCGACGTCCACGGACCCCGCGGTCGCGCGCTCTTCCGGCGCCGCGCCGTACCGGCTGAACGACCGCGCGATCTCGTCGAGCCGGTCGATCTCGGCGAGAATCTGATTCACGTTCTGATCGAGCACGCGGTCGAAATCGACGCGCTTGTCGTTGCGCGCGCGACGCAGGTGCTGCACGCCAAGCCGGATCGGCGTGAGCGGATTCTTGATCTCGTGCGCGACCTGGCGCGCCATCTCGCCCCAGGCGAGCACGCGTTGCGCGCGCGCGAGCTCGGTGACGTCGTCGAGCGTGACGACCGCGCCGCCGCGTGACAGCCGCGTGAGCGTTCCGCGCAGCTGTTGTTGACCGAGCGACAGCTCGAACTCCTCTTCGTCTCGCCGCGTCGCGAGGAATCCGGCGACCGTTCTCGCGATCGGATCCGCCGCGACGAGATCGAAGCGTTCACCGGCGACGAGTGATCCGCCGAGCAGCGCCTCGGCGCGTGGATTGGCGAGGACGATGCGCAAATCGGGATCCACGGCGACGACGCCGCTCGCGACGTTGCGAAGCACGGCCGCCGTGCGGCGCTGCACTTCCTCGAGCGCGGTGCGGCTGGCGTAGAGATCCTCGGCCATTCGTCGGAAGGCGGTGAACACCGGATAGAACTCGACCGTCGGCTCGGTCTCGAGCGGCGGCGTGCGCGCGCCGCCCGCGAGCGCGAGCGCCGCTTCGCGCAGCGTCCCGATCGGTCGCGCGAGCTGCCGGGCCGCGATGCCGCTCAGCCACAGCGCCGCGAATGCGCCGATCGCGGTGGCGAAGGCGACGAGAATGCTCAGATCGCGCCGACGACGTCCGAGCGAGAGCTCCGTCGCGCGCGCCGGCGCGGCGACGATGATCGGCCGCGTATTCGGAATCTCGAATGCGCGATACCCGAACAGCTCGCTCGTCGCGTTGACGGGCTCCATCTCGGAGTCGGTTTCCTCGTCGCGCACGCCGAGGCTCAACTCGATGCGTGGCTTCACGAATCGGCCGATCGGCGCGAGGTCTTCGTACAACGGATCGCTCGTCTCACGCAGCTCACCGTCGGTGAAGAGGAAGAGCGGCGTATCGAGTCGGTCGCTCTCGTCGGCAAGGCTCACCGGCGCGGGAAGCGGGAATGCCAGCGCACGCAGCGTCTCGTTCACGAGCAGCGCGCGCGACTGCGCCGCATCGACGGCGAGGTTGTTGTACGACCAGACCGCGAACGCCATCGCCGGGATGATGAAGAACAGGAAGAGCGCGATCGAGAGCCGCGTACGATAGCTGCGCCCCCAGGTGCGACGGCGCGCGCGCAGCCAGCGCCCCGCTCCGCCGTCGGCGACGACGCTGGCGAGCCACAACAACCCGACGATGGCGAGGTCGAGGATGACGAGCAGCGTCCCGCGCTGAATGAGCGCGCTCGGTGGACGCAGCTCCACTTCGATGTGCGCGGCCTTGTACACCGCACCCGTGCGCACCACGCCGTCCCCGTGCAGCTGACTCCCTTCGCGACGCCAGATCACGCCGCTCGGCAGCGACGGCGCCACGCCTTCGCGCAGGCGCAGCGTGTACGGCGGCTCGACCTCGGGATCGACGTCGAGGCCGAGCAGTCGCGCGAATGCGTCGGGCACGAACAGGCGACTGCGCGGCGCGAGGACCACCGAGGTCACACCACCGTCGAGCGACGGCGCGGCCATCACCAGGACCACCGCCGTGTCCGCCGGCACCGCGTCGATGATGCGCGATTGCGTGCGACGCGCGAGCGCCACGAGCTGCGCGATCGATTGCCGCGGATTCGGAATCTGCGCCGTCTCGAATTCAGCGACAGCGCCCGTGTCCGTCGGCCAGGCCGCAAGCGCGACCGGGTTCCCCGCGGCGGCGATGTCCGACGTCACGTAGCGCTGCAGCAGCTCTTCGCGCGTCTGCGGTGCGCCGTTCTCGAGGCTCGCGCCGAAGCGACGCAACAGCGTCACAGCGACCGAGTCGATCTGGCTCAGGCCCGCAAGGTCGTGCGCCGCCGCCTCGACGCGTCCCTTCGCCGTGCGTGCCCAGACGAGCGTCGTCGCGCCGAGCGCGGCGACGGTGGACGCGCTGAGAATTACCCATCGCGTGCGCCGGCTGAGCGCGAGCACACCGATCGCGACGATCCACAGGATCGTGTACCACCAGGGGAATCGTCCCGGCGCCTGCCATACCGTCGGGGCGATCACGGCGGCGGTCGTCGCGATCGCCGGCGCGACCCACGGCGAGACGCCGCGCCGCGGTCCGAGCACCGTCGATCCCGCGGCAGCGCCGGCGAGCAGCACTGTCACCGCGGCGAGAAAGAGCGGGATCTCCCAGATCAGCCAGAGCCACGCGTCGACGCCGTGCGTGGGCACCTGCACACCGCGTGAGAGCTCGCGCAGCAGAAACGGACCGACGCCGGCGACGAGTACCGTCGTGGCGATGCCACCCCACCGCGACACCGCCGGTGCGCGCCGCCGAAACACCGCGAGCACGCCAAGCAGCACGAGCGCGCTCGTTGTCGCGAGCGCGCCGGCGTTGCCGGTGAGCGGGCCGCCCTTCGGCGTGAAGTAGAGCGCCGGATCGAACAGGCGCGTGAGGTTCGAATACTGGTTGAGCGGCACGAGCGCCGTGCAGGCGAGTCCGATCGCCAGCGCCGCGACGCGCTGCGAGAGCGTGCGCGTGCCGCGCCACACGCCGATGACGAAGCAGAGCAGGGCGATCACGAACGCGAGACCGGCGCGGGCGCGCGCGCGTTCGGCGATGCGCTGCGAGACTTCGCCCTGGATGAGCGAGTTCGCGCGAACGTCGAACAGCCGCCGACCGTCGGACTCGTAGTGCAGCACCGCCGACCTGACGTCGGGGTCGCCCGGCGGCTCGAAGCTGAACACCCCCATCCCGGTTTCCTGCGCGATCCGATTCGCGAGCGGCTTCGCGAGATGGTCGCCCGGCGGCACCGCGCCGAGCAGGGTGATCACCGCGGCGTGGGCGTTCCCGCGCCGCGCGACGTACTGCAGTCCGAGATAGAACGGCGATGCGATGACGCTCGTTCCCTCGTGCGTCGTATCGGCCGGAAGACGCGTCGTGCCCGCCCACGCGAACGCGCTGTCGCCGCGATACAGCACGACGCCCTGCTCGAGCGATCGATCGACGACGCCATCGAGCCCGTTGAACGCATCCACACGGTCCGGCGACGCGCTCAACGCCGCGTCGGCTGCGCGCTTCGACGACGCCACCGCATCGTCGATCGCCTTGCGCAGGATCTCGAGCGATTCGGCGGCCGCGTTGCGCCGCCACGTCTCCCAATCGTGCTCGATCCCCCAGAGCTTCCGCTGCGCCGACGCCGCGACGAGCGTCGAGACGAGCAACGCGGCGGCCGTACCGAGCGCCCACCAGCGCGGACCACCGCGCACGACGAACGCCAGCACGGCGGTTGCGATGGTAGCGACGACCATCGGAACCAGATACTCTACGCTCGGCGCGTGCAGCCACTGGCTGGCCGCCAGCAGCGCGGCCCCGGACGCAATGGCCCACCAGGCCCATCGAGCCTGGTCGGACCAGCCCCGCGCCGGGGGCGGCGTGCCTTCAACTGAACGATCGACGTCCGAAATGAGTCAGTCTCCAGTCACAGGTCCAACGCCGCGATTGCTCAAGCGCATGCATCCGAGCGACGTCGCGGAATACATCAATCGCGATCCGCGACTCATCATCCCCGTCGGCACCTGCGAGCAGCACGGGCCGCACTTGCCCCTCGGCTCCGACACGATGATCGTCGAGCGGCTGGCCAGCGATCTCTCGGCGGAGTTCAACGTGCTGTGCGCGCCGACCGTCGAATACGGCGTGAACGTCGAGACGGAGCGCGGATACGCCGGGAACGCATCGCTGCGCAAGAAGACGCTCCACCGAATGCTCAACGACCTCCTCGACGCATGGGAAGCGACCGGGGTCCGCGAGTTCGTGCTGCTCACGGCCCACGAGCACGATCCCCATCTCGAGGCGCTGTCGACGGTGATCACGTCGGTCGCCCGAGTCCGGGTGGTCGACGTCTTCGGGGTGGACTTCAGCGATCTCCTCCAGGGTCAATCGGAGCCGATGCACGGCGACGAGGTGGATACCTCCCTGCTGCTCTACATCGCACCCGAGCTCGTCGACATGAGCCGGGCTGAAGATTACATGATGTCCCGCGAAGAGCTAAGGCGTTACCGCCGGGGTTGGCTAAAGGGCCCTGAATCGAGCCCCTGCTCGATCGGCCGGCCCTCCCTGGCGACCGCCGAGAAGGGCCGGGCGATCTACGAACG
>CBHWBX010000282.1:0-6329 GCA_966111935.1 uncultured Gemmatimonadaceae bacterium | reverse complement strand
GGAGACGCATCGATGCGGCGGACCTGCGACTCCGTCACGCGAATGCCGTCGTTCGGCTGGCCCTCGTGGTACGTCCTCGATGGGATCGCGAAGATCACCGTCGTCACCGGTGAATCCTTCGGCCACACGGCGAGCGAGTACGCATCGAAGAAGGTGAGCGGACGGAGATAGCCCGACTTGAGCTTCGTCGCGCGCACGAGATCGAGCGTCGCGTTGCACAGCTCCTGAACGCTGTAGCCCATGTCGATCTCGTAGAACTTCGCCGACGCCTCGAGCCGCTTCATGTGCGGCTCGAGCCGGAAGATCGCCGGACCCGTCGTCGTATCGTAGAAGCGAAGTCCCTCGAAGACGCCGGTGCCGTACTGGAGCCCGTGCGCGCTCACGTGAATCTGCGCGTCGTCCCAGGGGAGCAGTTCACCGTTTTTCCAGATGACTTCGGTCTTCGCAAAAGGAGGCATGACTCAGGCTCGGAGAGAAGGAGTGCGGAGGCGCAGACGGGGCAACGACAGCAGCAGATAGCCCGGCGCCACTGCGGGCAGAAGCTGACACACGTGCTGGACGACGGCAATCCCCAGCGCCTGTTCCGACGTCAGCCCGAGGAACCGATACGCGCCGTACGCCGCTGCCTCGTACGTCCCGATGTTCGCCGGCGCGATCGGAACGACGCTGCCGAGTGCCGTTGCTGCGAGTACGATCAGCACGGTGCGAACGCTGGGGTCAAGGCCGAATGCGAGCTGCACGCAGAGGATCGCGCCGGCCTCGCAGAGCTTCACCGCGACGGCACAGGCGAGCGCGGCGCCGAAGCGCGCCGGATGCCGCAGCACGCCCAGGAAACGCGTGCGCCGCGCGACGACGACCGCGGCCGCGAGCAGGAGCGCGACGATCGCCCCGAGGCCGCTCAACGCGCGCGTCATCCAGGTCGGCAGCGCGAGCGTCGCCGCGGCGGCGCCGATGATCGCGACCTTCACGAGCCCCACCGCGAGCTGGTCGAGCGCGAGCACGCTCAGCGCCGCCGTGCGGCCGATCCCCGGCTCCGCGGCGAGCAGCAGCGCGCCCGTCGCATGGCCGATCAACGACGGCGTCGTATTGTTCGCGACCGACGTGAGCGAGAAGATGCGCAGCATCGTGCGCCGCGTCGCCGCCGCGCCGTCGGGGAGCAGCGACCACCATTGCAGCGCCCCGAACGGCTGGATCATCAGGTTGCTCACCGACGCCAGGACAAGGAGCCACGGATCGGTGCCTTCGACGACACGCAGCAGCCGCTCGCGATCGACCGCATGGAAGAGCACGACGAGCAGCGCCGTCGCGATCAGCCATGCGCCGACGCGCAGCCGGCGCCGCGCCGCGTCACCTACCACTGGAAGTACTCGAACATCGCCGACATCACGAAGCCGTTCCGCGCGGCGTCCTTCACGAACGCATAGTTGCTCGCCCGCTCGTACCCGCCGACGAGCGACCCGCGCCAGTGCGCATCGGGACGATACTGCCAGGTCCCGACGATGCGGCGACGCCACTCGTCCGGGTTCCGCTCGATGACGGCAAAGCGGAAGTTCGTTTCGTATGGCGCCACGCCGTCGACGAGCGCCGTGTACAGGCTGCCGAGCCGCCGCTCGACCGCCGCATCGAGCGTGAAGGAGCTCGCGCGCCCCGCATCCCACCCGAGTCGCGCGTAGCCGCCGTCTCCCTTCGGGCCAAGCGGATCGCCGAGCAGCGTGCGATTGAACGCGATGCCCGTCGTGAAGGGATTGTGCATGTAGTAGCGAAGCCCGGTGTGATGGAACTCACCGGCGAGCGTCAGATCGGTCCGGCCGAGCTGCGCGAACGAGAAGCCGGCGATGTGGCCACCGTCCTGCCAGAACGTGCTCTTCCACCGCCGCGAATCCATGTCGTCGAACTGGTGCTCGGCATAGAGCTGGAGCCCGCTCAGCTCCGGCAGGCGAAGACGATACTCCCACCCGGCGAACTTGTTCGAGAACTGCGCGTTGCTCTTCGCCTTTCGCGTGTACTTGAGCACCGGGAACACGTCGATCAGATGATCCCACGTCGACGCGCCGATCGCGCCGCGTCCCCCCTGCTCCGACATCACCGACGCCGAGAGCTCGAAGCGCGAGAAGAATGGATTTCCCGCGAGCTTGTACGCGACGATGTTGCTGTGCGGAAAGTGCTGATTCGGCCCGAGGTCGACGAAGACGATCTCGGCGCGCGCGGGGCCGAAGGGCCACAGGTGGAACGTCGTGTCGTTGTTGAGACGGATCATGTCCAGCGGGCGTCCGCTCGTCGATCCGAGGAGGCCGCCTTCCATCCCCTGTCCCCAGACGAACTGCTGTCGCCCGACTTCGGCCACGACGTTGCGCCACAGTCCCGTGACCGACGCCGCCTCGAGACTCCCCTGCGCGAACGCGTCGCCCGCGTTCATGTTCGTGACCAGGCGCGGATCGGCGCGCACGACGAGCCCGCGGCCGATCCGGAACGACGCGTCGACGTCCGCGGCGAGATTCACCCCCGGACGAAAGACGCGCCCCGCGCGATACGCGAGCAGCGGATCGACATCGGCTTCGACGTGTCCCGTCGAGTCGCTCTGGATCGGGCGCGGCGCCGCGTTGCTGCCGAGCGCTTCGAGCCGCGCCTGGTCGATCGTGAAGCGCGGGAGCGGCGTCGCGTCGCCGCGCAACACTGCGATCTCCGGCGCGAACTCGCGCGCGAGGCGATCGAGAATCCGGCCGTTCGACTCGCTCATGCGCCGCTCGTTCCACGCCGGCCCCTGAGTGGCGGCGTTCACGATCCGCGCGATCTCGCGGCGTGAGTACGGTCGCATCCCGACGACCATCGTCTTGATGACGCCGGCCCCGAACAGCCGGTCGAGATCGCGATAGGCCGGATCCTGCACCGGAACCGTGACCGTCGCCTGTGCCGCGAGCAGCGCGGGGGCCACGAGCAGTGCTGCAGACAGAATGCGAAAGCGCATGCCAGAAGCTAATGCCGCGCGTGCCGCCCACGGCATAACTTCGAGGCGGATGAAGATCGCCTTAGTGTGTCCGTACGAGCTGCGCCGCCCTGGCGGCGTGCGCTCCCACATCGCCGGCCTCGGAGCCGCGCTCGTCGCGCGCGGGCACGACGTCGACGTCATCGCGCCGACGACGCTCGAATCGCTCGGGGATCTGCCGGTGATCGCGTGCGGACGCGCGCGGCATCTCGCGTTCGGCGGCACCCAGATCGATCTCACCTGGGCGTCGTGGGGCGCCCCGGGGCAGGGGGCGGGGGCCCGGGCACACCTGAATGACGTCGCGCGCCCTGTCGCAGGTCGCGCGGCGCGGCTACGACGTGATGCACTTCCATACGATCTGGAATCCGCTCGTGCCGTTCCAGCTCGCGCTGCGCTATCGCGGGCCGAAGGTCGCGACCTTCCACGACGTCCCCGGCCCCGACACGCCGGGCTGGGCGCGCGCGCTCATGACACCGGCGAGTGAGCTCATTCGACGCGCCGCGCTCCGCCGAGTGATCGCCGTCTCCCCGTCGGTCTCGCGCTACCTCGCGGACGGACATCACGAGATCATCCCGAACGGCATCACCGTACCCGATCCGCTGCCGCCGAGCAGCGCGCGCGACGGCGTGCTCTACGTCGGCCGGCTCGAGCCGCGCAAAGGGATTCACACGCTGCTCGAGGCGGCATCGATCCTTGGCGCGAACGGTCCGCGCATCCGCATCGCCGGCGACGGCTACCTGCGCCCGGAGCTCGAGCGGTTTGCCGCCGCGCGCGGCCTCACCAACATCGAATTCCTCGGCGAGGTCGGCGAGGCGGAGAAGTGGTCGCTGCTCCGCGACGCATCCCTCTTCGTCGCGCCCTCACTCGGCGGCGAGAGCTTCGGCATCGTCCTGCTCGAGGCGATGGCCGCCGGCACGCCGCCGCTCGGCGCCGACAACGACGGCTACTACGATGTCCTCGCCGCGCGCGCCGACGATCTCGTCTTCCCCGCAGGCGACGCGACCGCCCTCGCCGCGCGCATTCGTGCCCTGACGCTCGACGATGCCCGTCGCGCCGACCTCGCGCGCTGGGGCGAGCAGGAATGGCGCCGCTACGACTGGACCGTGCTCGCGCCGCGCGTGGAGAAGCTTTACCAGGATGCCGTCGCTCGGTGAGGAGCGACATCAGCATTCAACGCAGAGGCGCGGAGACGCAGAGGGCCGCAGAGGAACTGCTCTAAGAGCGACAACTGCCTTGAAGTGGTAACGGCGACTCCAGAGTGGGGTCGCCGTTCTTTTTTCATTCATTCCTTTTTGTTCTTTCGCCGTTTTCAGTCCTCTGCGGACCTCTGCGCCTCTGCGCCTCTGCGTTGAAGCAGTTGCTCGAACCTCACGCCTGCGGAGTCGCCGCGTCGAGCGCGAACAGGTGGATGCGGCCGGTGACCGGCACGCTGTGCATGCTCACCTCGGCATGCTGCGACGTGCAGATCGTCTGGCCGGTCGGCGTCTTGCCGTAGCTGTCGCAAATTGTTCGACGGCTCTCGACGTCGCGCGCGGCGACGTACGCGAACTCCCAGCTCCCGTTGGCCTTCGTCGCGCGGATGTTGTACTCGCCGCAGCGGAAGGACTGCACGCGCTCGTCACTCCCCGGCTGGAGGACGCAGCCGGCATTCCGTGTGTCGAGATCGATCGCGTCGCCGTGCACGGAGACGGTTCCCTCGAGCGGGCGCTGCTGTCCGGCGATCTGCTCGTTGAATCGGTAGTCGCCGCCGCTCACGCGCAGCGGGGTCGGCACCGACGAGCCCGAGCGGCAGGCGAGCAGCGCCGCGAATGGGACCAGCAGGACGATGGCTTTCACGACGCTCCCCCCCGAAAAAGTTGAAACGCTACGGCGTGATGCCCGCCATCGTCTCTGGAACGAGGTGAAGGCGCCCGTTCACTGGAATCTTGCGGTACGTCGTCTCCTGATGCGATGACGCGCAGACCCGCGAACCGTTCTCCAGCTGCTTGTAGCTGTCGCACACGGTGTAGCGCTGCTCGACCTCGCGTTGGGTGACGTAGGAGAACTCCCACGCTTCGGCGATCTTCAGGGCACGCACCGAGTAGTCACCACAGCGGAAGGCCTTCAGCTTCGGGTCGCTCGTCACGACGGTGAAGCAGCCGGCGTCCTTCGTGTCGACCTCGATCTCGTCGCCGATGAGCGAGACCGTTCCTTCGAACGGCGTCGAGATCCCCTGAGGATGCTCGGTGAATCGGAAGTCGCCGGCGCTCACGCGAAGGGGCGTCTGTTCGGGCATCGTCCTGGGAGACGCCGAATGACAGGCGGCTGCGAGCGCGAATGGCACGACGAGAACGATCGGCTTCAAGGCTGGCCTCCAAGCCCCGGAGAGATTGTATACAAGTTTACACCCAAATCCGGGTCCCGCCAGAGCCTTTTCACTGCATCAGCCGGACCGGCGCGCGCAGCGTGCCCTTCGGGTCGTCCGCCGTGTAGACGACCAGCGTCGCCGTCCCGCCGACGAGCACTCGGCGCTCGGCCTCGGTCAGCGTCACGGTCCCGCGCGGGCTGCCCTGCCCCGGTCCCGACAGCACCCGCAGCTCCGGTCCACGCGTCCCGCCGCTGTCCCGCGCGATCGCGACCGCGTAAACCCGCGACGCCGGCGTGTTCGCGAGCGTGACCGCGTACGTCAGCGCGCGATGCGTCGGATCATACGAGAAGCGGGCCGACACGCTGGTGTGCGTCGAGCGCGTGCTCGCCGTGAACACGGCCGGCGCCGGCGCCCTGCCGTTGATCAACGGCGGCGTCGTCGGCGGCGGACGGCGCGGATGCGTCGCCGTCTCATAGTCGTAGGCGAACGACACGAGCTGTGCGTCGGCGAGCGGGCGCCCGAGCAATTCGACGCCGATCGGCAGACCGTCGGGCGTGAAGCCCGCGGGCATCGCCAGCGCCGGCAATCCACTCACCGCGCTGAGCTGACAGGTCGTTCCGCGCTGCGGCTCGCCGATGTAGGCGGCCTTTCGGCTCACCGTCGGATAGAGCAGCGCGTCCAGACGATTCGCGTCGAGAAAGCGAACGACCATCTCGCGCGTCGCCATGCGTGCGGCGAGCGCGGCGAGATACTCGGCGCCGTTCCGCGTGCCGTTCTTCTCGCGCGCGCGCAGCGAGGTCTCGAGCGCGGTGTGATACATCCCCGCGTCGAGCGCTTCGCCGAGCGAGTGGATCGGCGCGTTCGGGACGCCGGCGAGAAAATCGATCAGGTCGTACTTGAACTCGTAGTTGATCACGCCGGCCTTCTGCGCGCTGCTGTCGATCGCCGGGATCTTCACGTCCACCACTTCGGCGCCGCGCGCGCGCAGCTTCGCGATCG
>CBHWBX010000281.1:0-6334 GCA_966111935.1 uncultured Gemmatimonadaceae bacterium | reverse complement strand
GCTCGCGCGTCACCGCCCCGCGCCAGTACGGCTGCAGCGGCTACATCGACACCGTCGGCAACTGCGTGACCGACGGCCCGTGAGCCACTGAGCTCGAGCTGTTTCGTTTGGGGCACCAACATCCTGCCAGATGTTGGTGCCCCAAACTTTTTCAGACACCCGCCAAGTGTCTCATGTCCTGAATTGCTTCCACCACACCCTGCACGGCCGCGTCGACCACTGCCGGTTTCTTCGGCTGGAACTGCACGCGACGACGTGCGCCGTCGAGAGCAGCCTCGGCCTCGAACATCAACTGATTCAGGCCGTGCTCCGATGCCATCTCCACGGCGCGCTCGAGGTAGGGGATGCCTTCCTCGTCGTGACCGAGCGCGTGGTGTCCACGGCCAACATACAGCAAGTACGTAACGCGGAGCAGCGGCGTGAAGTCCGCCGACTCCAGGTCGCGACGATACTTGTCGAACTGCAACTCGGCGCGCTGGGTCGCCGCGAGCTCCATCAGGTTGAGCTCGGAGAACCAACGCACGTACTGCTCCTGCGCCGTCGTCGCGAGGACCAGATACGCATCGCGCGCCGCGTCGGCGAGACCGAGGTAACGGAAGCCGGTCGCGATGTTCACGAGAATACGATCGCGATCGCGCTGCGTCTTCGAGAGCTCGAGCGCGCGATACGAATAATGGATCGCCTGCTCGTGTCGCCCACTCGAACCGGCGACGAACGCACGGTCGTTGAGCGCGCGCGACTTGAGATCGTCGAGCCCGCCCGCCTCGGCGCGTTCGATCGTCTCGGCGAGAATGCGATCGGCCTGCGGCATGTTGCCGCGCGCCATCGCGATCTTCGCATCGCCGAGCCGGCCGCGCAGCACGCCCATGAGATCGCCCGCGGCGAGCGCGACGTGCGATGCCCGCGCGTACGCGTCGGCGGCGCTGTCGAGATCACCCAGGGTACGCTGACAGAACGCGAGCTGGATGTACGCCGTCACCACGAGGTCCGCGTCTTCCGTCGGATCGGAATGCGCGGTGATCGTCTCGTAGACGTCGACCGCGAGCGACCACTTCGCGTCGTACTCGAGCGACTGCGCGTACGCCATGAGACGCGGCGCGAGCGCATGCGTGTCGATCGCTGGCGCGCCGACCATGGTGTCGACGACCGCCGAGAGCATTCGTCGTACGGGCGTCGTGTCGGGCACCTGCGCGATTGCTTCACGCACCGCGCCCACCGCCCACGAGTCCACGCGCGACGCCGTCGGACCGTCCGCGATCCACGCGTCGACCAACCGCATCGTCACGAGCCCGGCGCTCACGGCGCGCCAGCTCGGATCACTCTCATCCATCTTGCCCAGCTCCTCGAAATACGCGAGGTGCCGCAGCATGCCGTCCGATTCCATCGACCGACCTCCAGGGGAACACGAGAACATCCGTCGCATGAGACGGATCTCCCTCAGCGCCATATATCGGCAGCCGTTAATGAATCTTCAAGTGTCAGTCTGTGTCACTGACACCGGCGATTTGCGACGTTATCCACAGCGTATGTGCGCCGCATCACACAATTGACCGGTCCAACCCTGCTGTGGTGCGGTCCACACCAGAGAAACACATGCGCGACGACCGCGACCGGTTTCAGAAGTCGCGAATCGACGATGGTGCCGCGGATCGCATTCTTTTACACCGGAGCAACGGTTCGTTGCAGGCCGTCGGTCGGGCGGGCGCGTCGCCGGCGTACATCACATAGCCGCGTCCGGTCCGGAATGAATATGTCCCTTTGGTCCAATGAGCAGTAACCGTCTTCGAATTCGATCGCGACTATATAAAAACCCTCATGGACGCGCGTGCGGCGATTGTGATAAACGACGAAGGTCTACCGGACGCTCCGGTAGACCTTCGTGCGTTGGGGTCCTTCCTGCTGTCGCCGTGTCTCAGCGCAGCTCGCTGCGCTCCTCGCACACGTTGGTCTCGCGTCGCTCGAGAAAGGTCACGGGGCGGACGGTGCGCGGCACGCGGATCACGTCCACCGGCGAGACGACCTCGTTCAGGCAGCCGCAGCGCGAGCCGTGATGGCGCTCGCGGACCACGGCGTAGATCCGCTTGTCCTTGTCGCGGAACACGGTGTCGACGTTGATCTGATAGCCCATGCACGGCGCCTGGCCCATGCCGACGACGAGCAGCATCTCGCGCGAGAAATCGACCGCCGGGACCGGAGCCGGATTGCTGTTGCCGACGATCCGCTTCCAGATCGCCGCCCAGTCGGCGGTGTCGAGGATCGCCAGGCGAACGCCGGTCGGCAGCTGGCTCTTCGCGTTCTTATAGAGGTGGTCGACGGCGTCGTACGGTTCCCACTGGATGTCGCGGGCGTGGGCGACGGTCGCGACGTCCTTGATCGGCGCGGCGTTCCCCATCGGATCGGGGAGGTGCGACGGATGCGCCTTCGCGCAGCCGTAGCCGAGAACGATGACTCCCAGTGCAGCGCCGACTACAAATGTTTTGCGCATGATGATCCCACCGTACCGAAGGTTGAGCGCCGAGCAAGGACATCCGTCGTTGATTATCGGTCGCACCGCTGAAGGACTTGAGCGGTGTCCATCCATGGACACCCAGGTGGAGCGGCGGGGCCAGATGGACACCCCCGCGCACCATTCATAGGTTCTTCGGTCACCTCCCGCACCACCACTCGCTGCACCGTCCCTCGCGACGGAGAGTCTTTCATGCGCGCGTTCCCCCTGTCCCTGCGGCGTCTTCACGGCGCCGCCCCGATCCTTCTTCTGCTCAGCGCCGCGCCGGTCGTCGCCCAGACGTCGGCCAGGCCGACGAAGCAGATGGCCTCCGCCGATCTCAAGGCGTGGAAGTCGATCCGCACCGCCGTGCTCTCGAACGACGGCAAGTGGTTCGCCTACGTCCTCGCGCCGAACGAGGGCGACGCCCAAATCGTGATCCGATCCGTCGCCGACGGCAAGGAGACGAAGTTCCCGATCGGTGACGCGTCGGCGGCCGGCGGTCGCGGTGGTCCGCCGGGGGCCGCGAGCGCTGATGCATCGCTCGCCTTCAGCGGCGACTCGAAGTGGGTGGCGTTCACGATCTATCCGAATGCCGCGCCGGCGAACGGTCGCGGCGCGCGCGCCGGCGGCGCGGGACGCGGTGGCGCTCCCGGCGCGGGCACCGCCGCACCGGCCGCTCCGGCGCAGAACAAGATGGCGCTCGTGAACCTCGCGAGCGGCGAGAAGCACGAGTTCGATCGCGTCCGTCGCTTCGCCTTCAACGGCGACAAGCCGTCGTGGATCGCGATGCAGAGCTACGGCGCGCCGCCGGCCGCCGGTCAGCCGGTGAACGGCTCGGGGACGGACCTCGTGCTCTACAATCTCACGTCGCACGACGCGGTGAACGTCGGCAACGTCGCCGAGTTCGCGTTCGACGAGGACGGCGAGTATCTGGCGTACACCATCGACGCGCGCGACCAGATCGGCAACGGCGTCCAGCTGCGCAACATGCGCACCGACGTCGTGCGCCCGCTCGACTCCGATCGCGCGCTCTACCGCAGCCTCGCGTGGGCGGACACGAACCAGGCGATCACCGTCCTGCGCGGCAAGGCGGACACCCTCGCGAAGGACACGACCTACGCGGTGCTCGCGTTCACGAGCCTCGCCGCGCCGCAGGCGAAGAAGGTCGTCTTCGACGCGTCGCAGCATGCGGATTTCCCGGCGGGGATGAAGGTCGCCGGCGAGCGCGCGCCGCGTCTGTCGGAAGATCTCCAAACGATCTTCTTCGGCATTCGCGAGAAGAAGAATCCGGCGCTCGTCGCGTCGCGCGGCTCCGCGGTGATCCAGGCCGGCGCGCCGGGAATGGGCGGCACGAACAACCAGCCGCGTGTCAACGAGGCGCAGGAAGAGAATCCGTCGCTCATCCTCTGGCACGGCAAGGATCCGCGGCTCCAGTCGCAGCAGATCGTGCAGGAAGCGCAGGACCGCGCGTACAGCTATCTGAGCGAGTATCGCGTCGCCGACAACAAGGTGCTGCGTCTCTCCGATGACGAGCTGCGCACCGTCAACGTGCTGCCGCACGATCGTCTGGCGATGGGCACCGACTCGCGCGAGTACGACGTCGCGGCGAGCTACAACGGCCGCAACTATCGCGACTACTACACGATCGATCTCGCGACCGGGGCGCGGAAGCTCGCGCTGAAGAAGCACATCTCGCCGGCGATGTCGCCCTCGCCGAACGGCAAGCAGGTCCTCTACTGGGGCGACGACGCGCAGTGGTACGTGCTCGACGTCGCGAGCGGCGAGAAGCGCGTGATCTCGAAGGGCGTGCCGACGGTGTTCGCCGACACGTCGGACGATCACAACAATCTCGTCACGCCGCCGAACCAGATCTTCGGCTGGGCGAAGGACGGCAGCGCCGTGCTCGTGTCCGACGGTTTCGACGTCTGGAAGCTTCCGGTGAACGGAGGTGCGGCGGTGAACCTCACCGTCGACGGGAAGCGCAATCAGATTCGCTATCAGCGTCTGTACAGCTTCGACCGCACCGGGGCGGCTCCGGCCGGCGGCCGCGGGGGCCGCGGCGGCGCCGGCGCGACGAACGGCGTCGATCTCTCGCAGCCGCTCTACTTCGCGACCTACGGCGAGTGGACGAAGAAGTCGGGCATCTCGAAGGTCGATGCGTCGAAGCCGGGCGCGCAGCGTCTCGTCTTCGAGGACGCCGCCTACAACTTCCAGAAGGCCAAGGACGCCGACCTGTTCGTCTACACGCGGCAGACGAACGTCGACTTCCCGAACTACTACGCGACCGACGCATCGTTCAAGCCCGGGAAGCAGCTCACCGACGCGAACCCGCAGCAGAAGGAGTTCGCCTGGTCGAGCGGCGTGAAGCTCATCAACTACACGAGCGCGAAGGGTGACAAGCTCCAGGGCGCGCTCTACCTGCCGGCGAACTACGAGCCGGGGAAGAAGTATCCGCTCCTCGTGACGATCTACGAGAAGCGCTCGAACCTCGCGAACAGCTACGTGACGCCGAACGAGACGAGCACGCCGAACCGCAGCATCTACACGAGCCGCGGCTATGCGGTGCTCGATCCGGACATCGTCTATCGCGTGAATGATCCGGGGATGTCAGCGGTGTGGTGCGTGATCCCGGCGGTGAAGGCGGCCCTCGCAACCGGCATGATCGACTCGACGAACGTCGGTCTCTGGGGCCACTCGTGGGGCGGCTATCAGACGGCGTTCCTCGTCACCCAGACGAACATCTTCAAGGCGGCGATCGCCGGCGCCCCGCTCACCGACATGGTGAGCATGTACGGCTCCATCTACTGGAACACGGGCGGCGCCGATCAGGCGATCTTCGAATCGAGCCAGGGCCGCTTCAAGGGGAACTACGCCGACAACTACGAGGCGTACATTCGCAACTCGCCGAACTTCCACGCGAAGAACGTGAAGACGCCGCTCGTCATTCTTGCCAACGACAAGGACGGCGCGGTCGACTTCAACCAGGGCATCACCTACTTCAATACTCTCCGGCAGATGAACAAGGACGTCATTCTGCTGGAGTATGTCGGCGAAAATCACGGTCTGGCCCGGCCGATCAACATGAAGGACTACGCGATGCGCCAGAAGGATTGGTTCGACCACTACCTCAAGGGCGCGCCGGCGCCGGACTGGATGACGAAGGGCATCCCGCGCATCAAGATGGACGAGTACTGGCAGTCGCTGAAGTCGAACAGCGCGACACCTTCCATCGTCCCATAAGCAGACAAACCGAAGATCAGCCTTGCTCGAACAATGGCCCGCCCGCGTCCTCGAGCGCGAGCAGCCGCAGCTTCGTCTTCACGCCGCCGGGGGCGGAGAAGCCGCCCATCTTTCCGTTCGCTGCCACCACGCGATGGCAGGGGATGATGATCGGAAAGGGATTTCTGCCGAGTGCCGCGCCGACCTCGCGCGCGGCCTTCGGTGAACCGATGCGCGCCGCGACTTCACCGTAGGTGAGCGTCGCGCCCGGCGGGATGCGTCGCGCGGCGTCATAGACGCGCTGCTCGAACGGTGTGAGCGCGTGCATGTCGAGCTCGACGTCGGCGAGATCGTCGCGTCCGCCGCCGAGAAGCGCGCGGATGCGCGCGATGACTTCGGCGATCGCCGGCGGCGGGTCGCACTCGGCGAGCAGGGGATGCTTACGTGCCATGCGCGCGCGGGTTGCGAGGTCATCCGCGTCGGGCAACTGCACACCGACGATGACGTTGTTGGTCCACGCGATTCCGCAGTCGCCGACGGGCGTGCCGAACACGGCAAATCCATCCATATCTTCTCAAGCTAACCGTTGCTGCGGCCTGGCGTGTGCACCACATTGCATGCAGTCGC
>CBHWBX010000280.1:0-6350 GCA_966111935.1 uncultured Gemmatimonadaceae bacterium | reverse complement strand
TTTTCACCCGGCGAAAAACCCCCATGGGGCGTAATAACCCTGTGTGGTTCTCCCCCCATTTCTGTTTTTCCCGCGTCTTCTTTTTCTCCGCTCAGCGGCTCCAGAGAACGAGCGCGCCGCACGTCGCCGCATCGTGAAGCTCGGCGGGCACCGTCGCGGGCCGCGCATAGATCTCGATTCCGGCGAGCTGCTCGGCGAAGATCTTGTCGAGGTCGGGCGGAGTGGCGCCGGCGAACGGGTAGAGCCGGACGCCATCGCGAACCACCGCGGCATAGCAGGGCGACGACGCGCCCTTCGCCGGCCGCATCGCGAGCTGCGACTCGCCGTGCGGCCCCGACTCGAAGAACGCGCCGGCGTCCGTCTTCAGGAGGTTGGCGAGCGGACGGCCCGACGCCGCCTCGAGCTGTGCGCGGGTGAAGAACTTCCCCTGCCCCTTCGCGCGCCGCGCGGCGAAGCCGGCGAACTTGAGATCCGTCGGCTGTCCCTTCGCCTTCGCCGTGTCCGACGCCTGAACGGGGATCAGCTCGAGCTGGATCGGCTGCGGGATGTCCGCGCCGGTCTTGAAGTTGTCGAAGTACGCCTGGTAGCCGCGCGCGACCACCTCGATGATGTGCCCACCGTCCTCGAGGTCGGGGACGCGCACGATACCGGCGGCGTCGGTGTTTCCCGCCTCGATGGTGTGATCGATCGTGACCGCCGCCCCGCGAACGGACACGGTATCGCCGGCTCTATGCAGGCGGATCACGACTTCACGGGTGGCCTGGGCACCGGCCACGCGGGCCGACAGCAGCGCGGCGCCGAGCGACGCCAGGCAAAGAACTCGCACGATTCGCATGAAGATCAGGTTCGGGTTGTGCAGGAAGGAACGGCCCAGCAATCACGGACACAGCCTTGCAAGTATATATCGTGGGATGACCAATCGTGATCCCGGAACAGTGAGCCTTCCACGCGCCCTCTCGAAGATGGGCTTCTGCTCGCGCGCGCAGGGGGAGCGCCTCGTCACGGCCGGCAAGGTTCGGGTGAATGGAGCAGTCGTGCGCGATCTCTCGCGGCGCGTTCGACCAGAGCGCGATCGCATCGAAGTCGACGGCGCACCGGTCGCGAAGGCGGCGCACGTCTACGTCATGCTGAACAAGCCGCGCGGCCTCGTGACGACACGGGACGACCCGCAGGGGCGCGCGACGATCTACGAATGTCTGGCCGACGCGTCGCTCCCCTTCCTCGCCCCGGTGGGACGGCTGGACAAGGCGAGCGAAGGCCTGCTCCTCCTCACCAACGACTCGCGCTGGTCGTCTCGCCTCCTCGATCCGGCGTCGCACGTCGACAAGGTGTATCACGTGCAGGTACGCGGCACCGAGCTCGATGCCATGATGTCGCGCGTCGCAACAGGCGTCGTCGAAAAGGAGACGGGCGAGCGGCTCGAGGTCAAAGCCATCTCGCTGCTGCGCACCGGCTCGCGAAGCGGCGCGTGGTTCGAGGTCGTGCTCGACGAGGGGAAGAACCGTCAGATTCGCCGCATCTTTACCGCCGTCGGCGTCGAGGTGCAGCGGCTGGTGCGGGTCGCGATTGGGCCGCTCGTACTCGGCGATCTCGCGAAGGGAGCGTGGCGAAGGCTCACGCCCGACGAGGTGCGGCGCCTGTCTTCAGAGTAAAGTCGTCATCCCGAGCGAAGCGAGGGATCTGCCGTCCTTGTCGAGGACCGGCTTTCCGGCAAGGCCGACAGATTCCTCGCTACGCTCGGATGACACGCCTTATGCCTTTCGGTCCGTGCACCCGGTGAACTTCGAGTTGTTCCGCTCCGCCTGAGGCACTGGCAGATTCACGTCGGGACCGTACGGGGCGTTCTTCCGCGGGTTGATGCCGCCCTCACCCGGGAACACCTGCGCCGCCGTCTTCCCGTACACGCGAATCTCACGACGCAGATCGCCCAGACGCTGGCCGCGGCCGAACGTCCAGAACGCCCGCTCGCGGAACAGCAGGTCGATTCTTGCACTGGCGTTTCCAGGATCGGCGAGCGGCGCCATGCCGCTGATCGTCAGCGAGCCGTCGGTCGTGGGACCGGCGCGCAATGCATTCAGCGTCGCGAGCCACGCCGGATCGTTCGCCGCAAGCTGCGCTTCGGCGGTGATGAGCTGCGCGTCGACGTAATTGGCGAGCGGCACCGGGGAATTGAAATTCGCGAAGACCTGTTCCCCATCGAACGGCGTCGATCCGTCGAAGCCGAACTTCGGCGTCTGGATGCTCGGCACGCGAGGATCCTTGGCCGAGACGAAGGGCATCGCGTTCGGGATGCGCCCGCCCTGCCGATCGGCCGAATCCTGCATCGTGTAGCGACGCGCGCTCACCGCGAGTCCCCAGATCAGATTGTCTTCCTTCCCCTGAGTTCCCGGCCAGGTGAGGTTGAACGAGAACGTCTTCGGGATGCCCGCGACGGCGGCGCCCGCCTGCGCCTGCTGGCCAAGGCCAAGAAGGGCTCGCCCGCGTCCAACCTGCGCCGCGTACTTCACGCGCAGACTGATCGAATCCGTCGCGGTTCCGACGACGGCGAGCGCCGAGTCGAATGACGCCAGCGCCAGCTTGAATGCGTCGGCGCCATCGAACGGCGTCCCGAGGTCTGGACTGCCGGTCGAGAGATCGGCAAACGGCTGCCCATTGCAGAAGTCCAGCGCCGACTGGAGCTCGGCGAAGCCCTTCGTGAACCACATCTCGCCGATCTCGCCCTTGGCGCTCGGCTTGTAGGTGGCGAGCGCGTGCACCGCCTGGTACGCCTGGATGCGCGCGCGATGGATGTCGCGGTACGCCGTCGTCACCAGGCTGTTGTCCTCGCGTACGGTGCGCTGGTCGGTCTCGTCGCGCTGGATGAAGGTATCCGCCGACTTCCATTCATCGACGAGGAGACCGCCGTAGAACCAGCTGCTCTCGTCGAGCGCGGTCATGAGCTTCAGGCGCTGGATCGCGCCGACGCGCAGCCCTTCCGCCCCGTCGGCCGACGCGAGGTTGTCGCTGGTGATCGCGTCGGGCGTCGAGACGCCGAGCAGATCGCTTCGCGCGCACGCGACGGCTCCCAGCAGCACGGCGCCGGCGATCGCCAGATATGATTTATTTATCATTATAATATCCTGATTGACTCAGAAGATGACGTTGAGCCGGAAGATGAAGTACGTCGGAGGCGGAGCGGCCTGGAAGTCGGTCTGGGTATTGGCCGTCGATCCAGCGTCGGAGTTGCTCTCCGGGTCGATGCCGGTGTACTTCGTCCACTTGTGGAGGTTGCGCACCGAGAAGATCAGGTTCGCGTCGCGCGCGAAGCTCGTCTTCGACACCACGTTCTGCGGCAGCGACCAGGTGGCGGTCAGCTCGCGGAAGCGCGTGAACGTACCGTTCTCCATGTAGCCGAACTGCGTGTTGCCGCTGCTCTCGCGCACGGCCACGGCGCGCGCCTGGATCGCCAGCGGCGCGTCCTTGCTGTAGGTGCCGAAGCAGTTGTTCCGGCTCTGGCAGCGGATGCGCTCGGTGCCGTTCAGAATGCTGAAGCCGCCCTTGTGATCGAACAGGCCGGTGATCCGCAGGCGGCGGTTGAAGAGGTCGACGCCGGTCTGGAGCGACGACTCGAAGCGCGGCGCCGAGTACGCGATGAACGTCGAGGAATCGTCGACCGCGATCTCGTTCACGGTGATCATGCCGTCGTTGTTCGCATCCTTGTAGGTGTACCGGCGCTGCCAGTACCCGAACAGCGGATACCCCGGCTGATTGCGCGTCGTCGAGCCGACCTGCGGAGGCAGTGGCCGTCCCTGCGCGTCGGTGCCGAGCGTGAGCAGCTTGTTCGCGTTCGTCGACCCCGAGAGCGTGAGGTCGATCCCGATGGCGCGGCGCTCCAGGACCTGCGCGGACAGCAGCGCTTCGAGACCCGCGTTCTTCACCGAGCCAAGGTTGGTGCGCTGCGTCGTGTTGCCCGTGCCGAGATCGGGCGGGATCACCGCGCCGACGAGCGCGTCCTTCGTGATCTTGCTGTAATACGTGAGATCCAGGTTCACGCGGCTGCCGAACCACTTCGTGTCGATGCCGCCTTCCGTCTCGGTCGCACGCTCGGGGCGAAGGTCGGCATTTCCGAGCGACGCCAGCACGACGCCCGGCTGATCGACCGCGGCAACGTTCGACGACGTCGCGCTCAGATACTGGAGCGCGTCGGTCGGGCCGGGCTGAACGCCCGAGGCACCCGTCGCGGAACGCAGGCGCAACTGATCGAGGAACTTCACGTGGGGGAACCACGCTTCCTCGGAGACGATGTACGAAAGGCTCAACTTGGGATAGACGACGTTCTGGAAGCTCGTACCGAACGCGCTGTTCTGATCCGAGCGAAGCCCGGCCGTCAGGAAGAGGCGATCGCGAATCCCCACCTGCTCGTCGACGAACACGCCGAGCGTCTTGCTGTCGCTCGTCGAGTTGTCGGAGAACTGCGTCGCGCCGGCGTTGTTCGTGACGCCGCCCGGCGTGAGGTTCACCGAGCCCGCGCCCGCCCGATCGAACGTCGACGCCACCCACTGGACGCCGCCGGTGGTCTTCGTGTTGAGCCACGTCCTCGGCTGGAAGGTCGTCGTCGCCTGGCCGTTCACCGTCATCGTGCGGATGTTCGTGCGATCATCCTGATAGGCGCCCTGGCGTCGCGTGCCGACGTCCGCGCAGGTGCCGCGCGCGCACAGCTGCTGGTCGACGCGCGAGGCGTAGTCGACGCCCGGCTCCAGGCGTGTCGACAGCCACGATGTCGGCCGATAATTCCGCGACGACGATCCGATGAACCGGTTGATGTACTGGGTGATGACGTCCTGGAACGACTCGCCGGGTGTGGTCGCCCGATAACCGTGCAGTTCGAATCCGAGGCTGCTCAGCGCGCGGCCGTGGCCGCGCTCGTACCCAGGCCCACCGAAGCCGTTCGACCCGATGCCGTAGGCATTGTTGTCGATCGTCGGCAGCTGATTGCGCGAGGTGATGAAGCCGCTCGAGAACGACGCGTCGAACTTCGGCGAGAGCTGCGCGTCGACGTTGGCGCGGAAGGAGCCGCGCGCGAGCTGGCTGGGGTGCGCCCACTCGTCCTTGATGTTGATGTGCAGTGTGTCGAAGCGCTGGACGTCGAAATCGGGAATCTTGTAGATCCCCACCTCGTGCTCGTATTCACCGCTGGTGAAGAAGCGGACGCTCTGCTGCCCGCCGGAGATCTGCGCCGCGGCCTTCCGACGGTTGCCGATGCCGAGCGGCGTCGTGCTCGGCGTGGACCAGAGGTTGAAGCTCGTCAGGCTGTCGGAGAGGCAGGCGCCCGACGACACCTGGGAGAGCAGCGGCGTGGTGCAGTTGCGCGTCGATCCCGCCGGCGCGTGTCCCCACAGGGTATAGGCCGTGGGATAGGTGTTGAAATCATGGATGAGACCCGTCTCGGCCGTCACATTGTAGCGGGTATCGCCGGCGCGACCGCGCTTCGTCGTGATGACGACGACGCCGTTTGCCGCATCGGTCCCGTACAGCGTCGCCGCCGAGGGTCCCTTCACGATCTCGAGCGTTTCGATCTCGTCGGGATTGATGTCTTCCGCTCGGCTCTGCATCGCGCCGCCGGTGAAGATGTTGCCGCTCTGCGATCCGTTCGAGCTCGTCATGCGCACGCCGTCGATGATGTAGATCGGATCGTTGGCGAGCGTGATCGAGTTGATGCCGCGAATGCGGATGCGCGAGCCCGTTCCCGTCTCGTTGCCCGGCCTCACCGGCCGCCTGACCGACGAGCAGCGTCGCCATGCTGGTGGCCGTCGCCGACTGCATGCGCGCCGAGGCATCGACGGTGGAGATCGAATTGCCGAGCTCCACGCGACGCTGCTCACCCGTCGCCGTCGTGACGACGTCGGCAAGCTTCACGATCGCGCGGTCGAGCACGAAGTCGGCCGCGGCCGTCTGCCCCGATGCGACGCTCACGCTCTTCTTCTGCTCTTCGAATCCGACGCGAAGGACGCGCACGTCCCACGTTCCCGCGGGCACGCTGCGGATGGTGTATCGCCCGTCGGCCGCGGTCGTGCCGAACAGGGTCGTGCCGACGACCACCACTCGCACGTCGGAGAGCGGCTGCGTCGACTCGCGAGCCGACACGCGCCCGGCAATCGTGCCTTGCGCGAAAGCTGTCGCCGCGGTCGCGCCAACGAGCAAGAGCGCGATCGACGTTTGTCCTAGGAGGCGCCGAAAGCGCACGGACACCGAGGGGAGAGGCATCGTTACGTCCTGGTAGGAGAAGAGCGAGAGGGCCGGAGGTTGGGGTGGGTGGGATAATCAGGGGGTGACGCCGGGGTGATAGCGACGAATGGTCTGCGCTTCGACGT
>CBHWBX010000279.1:0-6367 GCA_966111935.1 uncultured Gemmatimonadaceae bacterium | reverse complement strand
CGCGTCGAAGGTCTCGGGCTCGGGTTTCGTGTTCTATCGCGGCAAGGGTGCGCGGCTGATTCGCTCGCTGCTCAATCTCTTCATGGACGTGCACCGCGAGGAGCACGGCTACGAGGAAGTCTGGCCGCCGCAGCTCGTGAATCGCGCGACGATGACCGGCACCGGCCAGCTCCCGAAGTTCGAGGATGACGCCTACGCCACCCGTGGCGACGATCTGTTTCTCATCCCGACGGCCGAGGTTCCGGTCACGAATCTCTATCGGGACGAGATCCTCGATTCCGAGCAGATGCCGATGGCGTTCGTGGCGTACAGCAAGTGCTATCGCCGGGAGGCGGGATCGGCGGGCAAGGACACGCGCGGCATCCTGCGCACCCACGAGTTCGACAAGGTCGAGCTCGTGCGCTACGCGACGCCGGAAACGTCGGCCGACCAGCTCGAGCTCCTTACGCGCAACGCCGAATCGATCCTCGAGCGTCTCGGAATTCCGTATCGCCGCAAGCTCCTCGCGGCGGGCGACACCGGCTTCAGCTCGGCGATGACGTACGATCTCGAGGCGTGGGCGCCGGGCGTCGGCGCATGGCTCGAAGTCTCGTCGTGCAGCAACTTCAGCGACTATCAGGCGCGTCGCGCGAACATTCGTTATCGCCCGGCGAAGGGCGAGAAGCCGCGCTTCGTTCACACCCTCAACGGCTCCGGGCTCGCGTTCCCGCGCACGGTGGCCTGCATCCTCGAGCATTATCAGAACGCCGATGGATCGGTGACTGTCCCCGAGGCGCTGCGGCCGTATCTCGGTACCGATCGCCTGACCTGACCGGCATGCGACGCAGCAAGCCCGAGGTGCTGGTCGCCGTTCTGATCCTGCTCGTCCTCGGGACATACGTCTGGTACACCCAGCGGATCGTCGCGGCGTGGCGCAGCGACGCCGCGCGGTCGACGGACATGTATCGGCGCATCTTCCGGGCGCTCAGCGATACGAGTCCCGACGCCGCGACCACGGCGCTGCTCGAGCTGTCGAAGGACGTCCAGGCTCAGGGCGTCCCGATCATCGTCGTCGATCCCGAGGGACGGATCGCCGCGCACGCGAACCTCGACTTCGATCAGAAGAACGTCGTCGCGAACGACGACCCGCGGATCCGCGCCTACGTGCCGATCCTCGAGGCGCAGCATCGGCCGTTCGTCGATTCCGTCGTCGGCCGCATCTACTTCGGCGATTCCAGCGTCGTGCGCGGGCTGCGCGTCATTCCGCTCATTCAGGCGCTCACCGCGGCCTTTCTGCTCCTCGCGGGCCTCTACGTCATTCGCACGCGCGGCGACGCGCAGCGGGAACGCCTGTGGGCCGGTATGGCGCGTGAATCGGCGCATCAGCTCGGGACACCGCTCTCGAGTCTCTCAGGCTGGATCGAGCTGCTCGAGGAGCGCGCGAACGACGATGCGTCCCACGCCGCGGTGCGGCACATGCGCGCCGATCTCGAGCGCCTCGACCGCGTCGCGCATCGCTTCGAGCGCATCGGCCGCGAGCCGAAGTTCGACGAGATCGACGTCGCGTCGATCGTCGAGCGCCTGACCCGCTACTTCCAGGCCCGCGTGCCGACGCTCGCCAACACGATCGCCGTCAGCTCGTTCATCGGTCCCGATCTGCCCGTCGTCCACGGCGATCCGGTGCTCCTCGAGTGGGCGATCGAGGTGCTCACCAAGAACGCGATCGATGCGCTCGCCGGCCGCGGCGGCAACGTTCGGCTTTCGGCGAAGCGTGGCCCGGACGACAGCGCCGAGATTTGCGTCTCCGACGACGGTCCTGGCGTTCCGCGCGAGCTGCGCGAGCGGATCTTCGAGCCCGGCTTCTCGACCAAGAAGAGCGGATGGGGCATCGGTCTGTCGCTCGCCAAGCGCATCGTCGAGGAGAACCATGGCGGCAGATTGATGCTGCTTTCCACGGAGCAGGGAGCGACGTTCCAGATTATCCTTAGCTGAATATGTCGTCGCTCGAAGAACAACTGACTGCCGGGCTGAACCCGGCGCAGCGGGAAGCCGTGCTGCACGTCGATGGACCCCTCCTCGTGCTCGCCGGCGCGGGCTCGGGCAAGACGCGCGTCCTCACCAGCCGCATCGTCCGCCTCATCGACGTCGAAGGCATCGATCCCAATCAGATCCTCGCCGTCACGTTCACCAACAAGGCCGCCGGCGAGATGCGCGAGCGCATCGGCCGCATGCTCGGCACCGAGCCGCGCGGCATGTGGGTCGGGACCTTCCACGCCATCGGCGCACGGATGCTGCGCATGGCCCCGGAGCTCGTCGGCCGCACGCCGACGTACACGATCTACGACCAGGACGATCTGCTCGGCGTGATCAAGCGCCTCATGGAGCGGAACGGCATCCAGCAGAAGCAGTTCGCGCCGAAGGCCATCCAGTCGGCGATCTCCGATGCCAAGAACCGCCTCGTGACGCCCAGCGAGTTCGAGCGCCTGTCGCTCGATCCGTTCACGAAGGCTGCGTCGGCGGTCTATCGCGACCTCGGCGAGGCGCTGACCCTCGCGAACGCCGTCGACTTCGACGACCTGCTCGTCCTGCCGGTGCGCATGCTCCAGCAGAATCCCTCGAAGCTCGAGCACTATCGCCGCAAGTTCCGCTACATCCTCGTCGACGAGTATCAGGACACCAACCGCGCGCAGTACGAGCTGATCAAGCTGCTCGGCGGCGAGCACGGTAACGTCTGCGTCGTCGGCGATGACGACCAGTCGATCTACGGGTGGCGCGGCGCCGACATCAAGAACATCCTCGACTTCAACAAGGATTTCCCCGACGCAACGGTCGTCCGTCTCGAGGAGAACTATCGCTCGACGCCCGAGATCCTCGATCTCGCGAACGTCGTCATCGCGTCGAACACCTCGCGCATGGGGAAGACGCTGCGCGCGACCCATCGCTCGGGTGAGCGCGTCACGGTCGTGCGCTGCCTCGACGAGCGCGACGAAGCCGACTACGTCGTCAACGAGATGATGGCGCGCCGCGGCGCGTCGTCGTCGCTCACGCTCAACGACGTCGCCGTTCTCTATCGCACGAACTCGCAGAGCCGCGCGATGGAAGAAGCGCTGCGCCGACACACGATCCCGTATCGCCTCGTCGGCGCGGTGCGCTTCTACGACCGCCGCGAGATCCGCGACCTCATGGCGTACCTCAAGCTCGTCGCGAATCCCGCCGACGACGAAGCGTTCCGCCGCGCCGTCGGCGTGCCGAAGCGCGGACTCGGCGACACGACGATCGACCAGCTCGCCGAGATGTCGCGCCAGGCCGGCGTGCCGATGTTCACCGGCGCGCAGAACCCGGAGATCACGAGCGCGCTGCGTCCCGCCGCGCGAACGGCGCTCGGACAGTTCGTGCGGCTCATCACCTTCCTGCGCGAGCGCGCCGCGGAAGCCGCCGTCGACGAGTTGCTCCGCGAGATCATCAGCGAGACGCGCTATGACGAGCATCTCAAGGCCGAAGGACCCGAAGGCCTCGAGCGCATCGAGAATGTGAAGGAGCTCGTCACCGGCGCCGCGGAAACCGTCGCCGACGAGTTGGGCGAAGTGGGCCTCCGTCCGCTCGATCATTTCCTCCAGCGCGCCCAGCTCGTCGCCGGCTCGGATGATCTCGGCGGCGACGCCGACGCGGTGACGCTGATGACGATCCACAATGCCAAGGGCCTCGAGTATCCGGTGGTGTTCGTGACCGGTCTCGAAGACGGGCTCTTTCCCCTCGCCAAGGCGTACGAGGATCCGGCGATGCTCGAGGAAGAGCGCCGGCTGCTTTACGTCGCGATCACGCGCGCCGAGCGGAAGCTGTTCATCACGCACGCCGAGGAGCGTCGCCGCAACGGCGAGTTGATGCACTCGCGGCAGTCGAGCTTCCTCGACGAGATCCCCGAGCCGATGGTCGACAAGAAGAGCACCGTGAAGGTGCGCAGCTCGGGCCGATCGATGATGCGTGCCGGCGGCGACGGATACGGTTCCGGGTCCCGCTCCGGGTACGGTGGCGGGTACGGCGGTGGATACAAATCCGGATCCGGCTCCTCCGGCCGCGGCCAGCGTCCGGCGTACGATCCGGACAGCTACACGTCGCGCCCGAGCGCCGCATCGCGCCGTCCCGGCACGCCGATCTCGCCGTTCAGCGCCAACATCTCGGTCGAGGACGAGTCGCAGGACGCACCGCTGTTTGCGATCGGGGCTCGCGTGAAGCACCGGAAGTTCGGCACCGGTACGATCGCCGAGCTGTCGGGGGCGGGCAGGGATGCGAAGGTGAAGGTCGATTTCGACGACGAAGCCGTCGGCCGCAAGACGCTCGTCATTGCGCAGGCCAACCTCGAGCGAGGCGACGACTGATGGCGGTCACACTCGACGACGTCCGACACATCGCCGCCCTCGCGCGCCTCGGTCTCACCGATGCGCGCGCCCAGGCGCTCGTCGGCGAGCTGAATGGAATTCTCGGCCACATGGACGTCCTGTCGAAGGTCGATACGACGGGCGTCGATGCCGTTGTCGGCGTCGGTGCCTCCGGCGCGCCGCTGCGCGTCGATGAAGGGCCGGCGATCCCGCTCGCGCGTCCGCGCGAAGACTTCGCCCCGAAGATGGCCGACGGCTTCTTTCTCGTTCCGCGCCTGTCGACGCACGAAGACGCGGGAGACGCGTCGTGACCCCCGGCGAAGAGAGTCTCGCCCTCGCCGAACGACTCGGCGCGTTCGATCGCAATGGATTGAACGCGCTGCTCTACAGGGACGAGCATTTCGTTCGCGAGCAGCACCGCGCCGTCGACGCGCGCCTCGCCGCAGGAGTGTCGCTGCCGCTCGCGCACGTGCCGGTCGTCATCAAGGACAACATCGCCACCACCACGCTCCCGACGAGCTGCGCGTCGCGCATTCTCGAGGGCTACGTGAGTCCGTACGACGCCACGGCGATTCGAAAGCTGCGCGACGCCGGCGCCGTGATCGTCGCGAAGTCGAACATGGACGAGTTCGCGATGGGTTCGTCGAACGAGAACAGCGCGTTCGGTCCGGCGCGCAACCCGCTCGATCCGACGCGTGTCCCTGGCGGCTCGAGCGGCGGCTCTGCCGTCGCCGTTGCCGCGGGAATCACCCGCATCGCGCTCGGCTCGGAGACCGGCGGCTCGGTGCGCCAGCCGGCGGCATTCTGCGGCGTCGTCGGCGTGAAGCCGACTTACGGCCGCGTGAGCCGGTTCGGGCTCGTCGCTTTCGCGTCGTCGCTCGATCACATCGGTGTCTTCGGCAAGACCGTCGATGACGCAGCGCTCGGCCTCGAGACGTTCGCAGGCGTCGATCCGTACGATTCGTCGAGCGCCGACGTCCCGGTGCCGTCGTCTCGCGTCTACGCGCGCGGCGCTCTCACCGGCGTCGTCATCGGCAAGCCGAAGGAGTATTTCCCCGACGATCTGGACCCGCGCATCCGCGAGAAGTGCGAGGCCGCGCTCGATCGATTCCGCGCGCTTGGTGCCGAGATTAGAGAAGTATCATTGCCGCACACGAAGCTGGCGATCGAGGTCTACTACATCGTCGCGCCGGCGGAAGCGTCGTCGAACCTCGCGCGCTTCGACGGCGTGCGCTATGGCCAGCGTCGCGAGGGCGACGGACTGCGCGGCATGTACGAGGCGACGCGCTCGAGCGGCTTCGGTCCGGAAGTGACCCGCCGCATCCTCCTCGGCACCTACGTGCTCTCGGCCGGCTACTACGACGCCTACTATCGCAAGGCCCAGCAGGTGCGCGGCCTCATCGCGCGCGACTTCACGAACGTCTTCGCGAGCGGCGTGCATCTCCTCTTCACGCCGACGACCCCGAGCACCGCGTTCCCGCTCGGCGCGAAGTCCGATCCCTACGAGATGTACCTCAGCGACATCTTCACGACGACCGCGAACCTCGCCGGCATTCCGGCGATGTCGCTGCCGATCGGCCGCGTCGACGGCCTACCCGTCGGCGGCCAGCTCCTCGCGCCGCACTTCGAGGAGCGGCAGATGTTCGTCGCCGCATACGCGCTGGAACGCGCGCTAGGCGAGGAGGCCCACCGATGAGTATGGTGAGAAACTGGCGCGAGAAGTACGAGATGGTCGTCGGGCTAGAGGTCCACGTCCAGCTCAAGACGCAGACGAAGATCTTCTGCCGCTGCTCGACCGACTTCGGCGCGCCGCCGAACGCGAACACCTGTCCGGTGTGTCTCGCGCTCCCCGGCGCGCTGCCCGTGCTCAATCGGCACGCCGTGGAGCTCGCCGCGCGCGCCGCGGCGGCGATCGGGTGCACGGTGCACCGGACGTCGGTGTTCGCGCGCAAGAACTATTTCTATCCCGATCTGCCGAAGGGATATCAGATCTCGCAGTTCGACAAGCCACT
>CBHWBX010000278.1:0-6390 GCA_966111935.1 uncultured Gemmatimonadaceae bacterium | reverse complement strand
GCTCGGCGACGTACTGCTCGTCGCCGACCGCGCCACCACGCGCGGCGGCGGACTTCGCGAGCTGCGCCGTGATGTGATAGAGACCGGCTTCGGTGACGCTCAGGAAGCTGTAGTCGAGCCGGAGCGCGGCGATCGCCGGGTCGGCGGCGAGAGCGCGCTGGGCTTCGCCGATCGCGTCGAGGGTCGGACGAAAGTGCATCACCAGCAGCTCCGACTTCGATCCGATCAGGTCGACCGCCGCCGACCACCCTTCGGTCGCCGGCGGGAGGGAGAGCTGTGTCGAATCGACGCGTGCGGCCTGATCACCCGGAGGACGGGAGAAAATCTGATGGAGGACGTACCAGCCCTCGAGGGTCTCGGGCGGGTGCGCGACCGGCGCAGCAGCGGCGGGGGCGCTATTGGGGGACGCAGACATTTCCGAAGGGCGCATGATCTCAAAAAGCTAAACCATCGCGCCCGCTCGGCCGATACTCATCAGCGGCATTCCCCTTGCCTTAAGCACAGGCGTAGGTCAGTCGAACCAAGATGCCGGGTTGGCCGGAGGCGCCGTATGTCGGATCGCAGCACTCGCTCGCTCGAACTTCGCAGCACGGAGACGGACGGCCGTCGTCGCCAGCTCCGCACCCTGCTGCTCAACGCTGCCGACACCGCGCGCCGGACGCGCCGGGTACGGCAGATCGCAGCGCGGGTCGGACGTCCCGCGACCGATGCGGTTCGCGACCGTATCTCGATGCTTCTGAGCGCCGCCGGCTGAGCCGCGGCGCTCTTTTTTTTCAGGTTGGTCGAGGGCCGTGCGTCGACAGACGGCGCACGGGCAGCGCGGCCTCGAGATAGGCCCGGAGCTGCGACTCGTCGCAGCGGCGCCAATCCTCGGGGATCGGCGCGAGGCGCCGGCGTTCGTCGCGGTGCTGGAAGCACAACCAGCCGTTCGCGTCGAGCCGGCCGGACGTGTGGCCGACGGTCAGGCGGCGATCGCCATCCCGTCGCTCTTCCGAATCCTCGAGGTGGACGTCCTTCGCCGCGGCGGTCGAGCGTCGATCATAGTGCCGACGCACGTGCTCGCGCGGGATCACGGCAAAGGCTTCCCACGCCTCGCCGGCGGAATCGGTGAATTCCCGAAGCGCCATTCTGCTCTACCTCCGTGCGTACGCTCTCTCCCAACGGACACAGCCCTTTCGGGTGATATTGTCCTGCACGGTTCGTTCCGTTTATTGCTCCTCCCTTCGGCGCTTCGCACCTACGGTCGGAGTGCCGCCGTCGAAGGGGGTGGCGTGTACTTCGGATGTTTGCTCGTCCAGCGGAAGCGCATCACCGTTGCGACGAGGATCACCAGCCCGCACGCCATGAACCCGATCTTCTCGGCGTCGATGATGTCTACCGGCTTGTCGTCGAGATGCTGGTTGGTCAGGGTGCCGTGGATGACGACGAGCAGCGCGACGACATACGTCAGATAGTGGAGCGGCTTCCAGCGCGCGCGGCCGATCTCGGCGCGGTAGATCGACGTGATCACCGTGAACGCGAGCAGATAGAGCGCGATCGCGCCGAGGGTGTTGAGGATCGGCTGATACTGCGACGGAAGCGGCCAGAGAAGATCGATGAGGCGGAAGGACGGGTCCTTCACGAAGAGCAGCGGAATCGGGTGCAGCACCGAGAGTGCGAGCGCGATGTACGCCGTCCAGTTGTGCAGCTTGAGCACATTGATTCGCCGGTGCGGCCAGCGCGTCCAGGTGTTGTAGCGCGCCCCCATGAGCAGTCCGAGAAGGACGTTCACGCTCAGGAGGTAGATCGCCGCCATGCCGATGTACGTCGTCAGGTCTTTTGGTTCCATGTGCCGATTACGAGCGGAGTGGGCCCACCGTTCGCATGAAGACGCACGGCGGCGGGAGACGGCACGGCTGCTGCAACGTGCCCTGCCGTACACGAACCGGAACCAACGTGACAAGAACGCTGCTTCGCGTCGCGGCGGCCTTCGTGCTGTCGGCGCGGATCGCCGCGGCGCAGAGGGATACCGCCGCGACGAAAACCTTTTTTACGCCGCGCGACGCCGTGGTCGGCGCGGTCTTCCTCGGCGCCAGCGGGCTTCTCAGCATCTACGACGCACGGATCGCGCAGAACTTCCAGGACACCACCTGGCGGCACGTGCGCGTCGGCAAGAAGCTCGACGACATCTTCACCCACATCAACGAGACGACGCTCACCGTCGGCGGGCTCGCGGTCTGGGGGATCGGCCGCCTCGCCCGGCAGGAGACGGTCGCCGACGTCGGCATCCACGTCGCCGAGTCGGTGGCGGCGGCGAGCCTCACGGCGCAGGTGATCCGCGGCCCGCTCGGCCGCACGCGCCCGAAGGACGCCGACAAGCCGTTCCAGAACCAGTACGACTTTCACTTCATGAAGGGCTTCTCGCACTTCCAGCAGCGGGCCTTCCCTTCCATTCACTCGAGCTCCGGCTTCGCCGCGGCGTCGGCGATCCTCGAGGAAGTGAAAGTGCGGAATCCGGGCGCGACCTGGTGGGTCGGCGTCCCCGCATACATCCTCGCCGCGACGCCCGGACTCTCGCGCATGTACCTCGGCCAGCACTGGGCGAGCGACATCTTCGCCGGCGCGTTCCTCGGCACCTTCTACGGACAGCGCGTGGTCAGCTATTCACACGCGCATGAGCGGACGCGCGTCGACCGGATCTTTCTCGGCGGCGCGAGAAATACGAGCTTCGATTTTCGGCGCGGCGGGGCGACGATCAACTGGTCGATGCATTTCTGATTGGGAAAACGATCGTCGGACCTAGCGCGACACTAGACCGTGGCCTCGGCGGTCAGTGCGCCGATCGCGGAGCGGAGTCGGGGCATCAGTGCTTCGATCGCCTCGACGCTGATCACGCCGACGGAGATGCGGAACCAGCCGCGATCGCCCTTCGTGCCGAAGGCGTTGAAGGGGATGACACCCAGGCCGGCGGCGTGGAGCAGGTAGCTTCGCACATCTTCG
The DNA here is from genome assembly GCA_966111935.1 of uncultured Gemmatimonadaceae bacterium. GTDB lineage: Bacteria > Gemmatimonadota > Gemmatimonadetes > Gemmatimonadales > Gemmatimonadaceae > JAQBQB01. The sequence goes on along the minus strand of CBHWBX010000278.1, from coordinate 3,411 downwards.
TCGGTGCGGAGCGTGTGGCCGTCGGGGGTTTGCATCCCGTGCAGCGCGAAGCGCACGGAGACGTACATCGCTCCCTGCGGCGCGACGGCTTCGACGGGGAAACCTTCGGCGCGGAGGGCGTTGATGCCGTCGTACACTGCGTCGGTGCGGGCCTTCACGGCGGCGCACATCGTCGGCATGTAGCGATCGATCGCGGCGTCGTCGTTGAGGATCTGCGCGGTCGCGATCTGCTCGGCGCGCGGCGCCCAGGCGCCGGAGTGTCCGATGACGTCGTTCATCGGGCGGATGACGTCGGCCGGAGCGACGGCCCAGCCCACCCGAAGGCCGGTCGAGGCGAAGCACTTCGAGATGCCGTCGACGTATATCGTGAAATCACGCATCGCCGGACGGAGCGAGATCGGATCGACGTGCTCGGCGCCGCTCGGGTTGAGCATCCAGTAGACCTGATCGTACATCACGAACAGCGGACGCTCGTCCGGACCTCGGCGGGCATTCTCCTCGAGCACGAGGTCGCAGATCGCGCCGAGCTGCTCGGCGGTGAACATCGTGCCGGTGGGATTGAGCGGCGAGTTGAGCGCGAGGAGACGCGCGCCCTTGATGACGGGACGCAGCAGCTCGGCGGTCGGGAGGAAGCCGGTCGACGCGTCGCAATCGACGGCGACGATCTCGGCGCCCATCATCTCGACGTAGTAGTCGTTGTTCCACTGCGGCACGCCGAAGACGACGCGATCGCCTTCGTCGACGAGCGACCGATAGACGGCGTAGATCGCCGGGCGAATACCCGAGCCAACGACGATGTTCTCGACGCCGAACTCGAGACCCTGGCGACGGCGATAGAAGTCGCGGATGGCGCGGCGCAGCACGTCCATGCCGATCGCCTGCGGATAGTTCGTCTCGCCGTTGCGGACGGCGGCGACGAGGGCGTCGGAGAGCTCCCCGGGGATCGGGAACTGGCGCGGGTCGAAATCGCCGACGGTGAGGTTCGCGATCGGCTTGCCCTGATCGACGAGCGCGCGAACGTCGCCGGCGATCTGCATGATGATGGAGCCGCGGAGGCTCTTGGCGAGGGCGGAAAGACGGGAGGCCATCGGAAGAAGATGGCGTCCGGTCGGCCTCTCGGGAAGGCGGGAGGCGTCACAAAACTGTCATCGCGGGGCGGCAAGCGCCCCGCGACGCAGCGGCATTACTCCGAAACCGCCTCGACGTTCACGACCGTCTCGGCGAGCATCGTGAGCTTCTTGTCGGTCTCGCCTTCCTCGTCGAGCGTCTGCTGGAGCAGCGCCGCCTGGTCGGCGAAGCCGAGCATGTTCGCGAGCGTACGGACGGTGCCGTAGCCGGCGATCTCGTAGTGCTCGACGCGCTGAGCGTCGGCGATGAGGGCGGCGTCGCGCACGATGCTGACCTCGTGCTCCTCGAGGGTCTCCTTCCCTTCCTCGAGCAGGCCTTCCATGCCCTTGCACTTCTTGCCGCCGGGCTTCTCGCCGAGCTGCTCGAAGATCTTTTCGAGGCGCTCGACCTGGCCGCGCGTGACCATCTCGTGCTCTTCGAACGCGCTGCGCAGCTTCGCGTTCGACGCGCCCTTCGCCATCTTCGGCAGCGCCTTCAGGATCTGCTGCTCGGCGCTATAGAGATCCTTCAACTGCTCGACGTACATATCCTGCAGGGTCTCGTCAGCCATGTGTCCTCCTCGGTGGTGGAAAGCGCATCATCCGTGATGCGCGGTCCGCCGGGGAAGAGCAGGCTCCATACCCGCGCGCAGCGTTTGCGCGCAGGTTTCGAGATCACACGTTCGCAGGCTCGCCGAGGTATTCCTTCACCGCCGCAAGGACGACGCGCGGCTCGGCGGGCTTGGCGATGTACGAATCGCACCCCGCTTCCATCGCCTTCTGCTGATCGCTCGCCAGCGCGTGCGCGGTGAGGGCGATGATCGGGATGTGCTTCGTGGCCGGATCGGCCTTGAGCCGCCGCGTCGCCTCAAGCCCATCGATGATCGGGATCGACACGTCCATGAGGATCAAGCCAGGCAGCTCGCGCTTCGCGGAGTCGATGCCGGCCTGTCCGTCGCGCGCCTCGATGACCGAGAAGCCCGAGTGGCGCAGGATGGTCGAGTAAATGAGCAGATTGTCCTCGTTGTCTTCGACGAGGAGCACGGTGGAGTTTTTTTCCGCCATAGCCGAGGCTGTAGGTGTGTCTGACAGGTGCATCGATTGGAAGAATCGCGCCACCAGGCGAGCGCAGCAATGTCCAGGTGGTACAGCGGTTGCTTTTTGACGAGCCGACACCGGACGGGTCAGGTACGGCGCGACTATGGAATTGAACGGAAACGCAACGAACGACGGAGCGCCGGAGGGCCGGCGGCCGGAGCACGAGGGGACGGGCACTGGGGACGACGGGCGATCGCCGGCGGCGGCGGATCGGATGCGTCAGGTCGCGTCGGCAGCGGCGAACGGCCGCGCATCGCGCGAGGAGCTCCAGGCGGCGGCACGCGCGCTCGTGAGGGAGCTGCGCCAACAGCAGGAGCCGCCCGAGCAGGTGCTGTTGCAGATCAAATCATTCCTCGCCGATGCGGGGCTGAAGCCGGGCATCGGGGCGGCGCCGTCGTTGTATCGGGAGTTGATCAGCTGCAGTATCCGGTACTACTACGAGGACGGGACGTCGCGGAGTAGTGGGGATGGTACTGGGGGCTCGCCTTCTGGGGGTTAGGGATTAGGGGCGAGCTCAAGGCGCGACTTCGTGGAATTGGACGGCGGTCTCGCGTTCGAGAGCCCAGCGGAGGCCCCAGGAGTCTTCGAACAGGATGAGCGGGCTGCCCTTCGCATCGTACAGCAGCATGCGGCCGCGGTCGCGGGAAATGCGTTCGATCTCCGCCTGGGGGCCGGTGACCCAGCGCGGGTAGCGGGCGGAGATGCGCTCGAGGCGGGCGGTGGCACCGTATTCGTGCTCGAGGCGATGGAGCATCACGTCGAACTGAAGCTCGCCGACCGCGCCGACGATCGGCGTCGGGCTCGTGGTCTCGGTGCCCGAGGTGAAGAACACCTGCGCGGCGCCTTCTTCGGTGAGCTGACGCAGACCGGTGTCGAGCTGCTTGCGCTTCATCGGATCGGAGAGGACGATGCGCGCGAAGTGCTCGGGGGCGAAGCGCGGAATGCCGCTGAACTCGAGGTTCGAGCTCTCGGTGAGCGTATCGCCGATGCGCAGCGATCCGCGATCCATCACGCCGATCACGTCGCCGGGCCAGGCTTCCTCGACGGCGCTGCGCTCGCGGGCCATGAACTGCTGCGGCGACGCGAGGCGCGTGAGCTTGCCGGTGCGGACCTGCTTCACCTGCATGCCCGCCTCGAAGCGTCCCGACGCGATGCGCACGAATGCGACGCGGTCGCGATGCTTGGCATCCATGTTCGCCTGGATCTT
>CBHWBX010000277.1:0-6391 GCA_966111935.1 uncultured Gemmatimonadaceae bacterium | reverse complement strand
CGTTCACAGTCGCCGTTCACAGTCGCCGTTCACAGTCGCCGTTCACAGTCGCCGTTCACAGTCGCCGTTCACAGTCGCCGTTCACAGTCGCCGTTCACGAGTCCCCGCGCCTGCGGCCTGTTCGACCGCTCGCGCCGCTCCGCTTCAGCTCGGCCTGCCGCGCGAGGACCAGTTGCCGGTGCTGTTCCGGGCGGCGCGCGTCGTGCAAATCGGGCTCCCGCCACTCGAGGATGACGGGAGCCATGACATCGATGGAAGAAACGAAGTACGAGATCACCGCGGATCGCGCGGCGCTTCGCAGCACGATGCAGGACCTGCGCGACGAGGTGAGCGTGCGCGCGCGGCACGTGAGGGAGACGGTCGATCCGCGGACGTATGCGCGCCAATATCCCTGGATCGCGCTCGGCCTGATCGTCGGCGCCGGATTCGCGCTCGGCTACAGCGGCGCCGACCGCAAGGCCGCGGACGGCGTGGTCGAGGGAGCGAAGAAGGCCGGGGAGGCGATCTCCGACGGCGCGGTCGCGGCGAAGGATGCGGTGGTGGAGCGATTCTCCGGCGACGAGAGCGAGCCGATGACGGCGCCGGTGCAGGAGGCAGCGTCACCCGGGCTCGGGAGCCGGCTCGGCGAGGCGGTGCACGGGCTCCTGCAGCAGGGGCTCGACGAGATCATGATGGATCTGCGGCGGGCCTGATCCCGTCGTCCTGGGCCTTTGGCTCAGGATGACATGTGGGGGGAGGTAATCGTCCTCGGAGGATGCCTCGTCCCTCCTTCGCCGCCGTCGGCGCCGCAGTTCTCGTTGCTGCCGTGGTTCCCCGCCCTATCGCTGGACAACGTGCCACGTTTTCGGTCGAGCGGATCGCCGAAGACCGGGGGCTGTCGAACAGCAACGTCACTGCGGTCACGCAGGGGCGGAACGGGTTTTTGTGGGTCGGGACCCAGGACGGGCTCAACCTCTATGACGGAACCGGGTTCACGGTGCTGCGCACCGTGCCCGGTGACACGAACTCGCTCTCCGAGTCGTGGGTGACGTCGCTCGCCGCCGGGCGCGACGGGTCGCTGTGGGTGGGGACGCTCCACAGCGGCATCAGCCGCATCGCGCCGGGGATGGCGGCCGTTCGGCGATACCGGCACGTCGCCAGCGACCCGGCGTCGCTCGCGGCGAGCGACATCAATACGCTGATCGAAGGGCGCGACGGGGGGATCTGGGTCGGCACGCCCACCGGTCTCGACCGGCTCGACCCGGCGTCCGGTCGCGTTCGGCATTACGTCATCGCGGTGACCGGCGGCGATTCCTCGCGGGCGCGGAACGACGTCATCTCGCTGAGCGACACCCGCGACGGCCCGTTGTGGGTCGGCACGCGCGGCGGACTCTATCGTTTCGATCGCGAGTCGGGCCGGTTCACGGCGGTGCCGCTCGAGCTCCAGATCTCCGAGGTGCGCGCGATCCTGCTCACGCGCAATCAGCGGACGATGTGGATCGGCACGCAGCGAGATCTCGTCGCCCTCGACGTGCGCTCGCTGGCCGTCACGCATCGCTTCAGCGGCTCGACGATCCTCGGCGGCGCGAACTCCATCGCCGAGGGTCCGGACGGGACGATCTGGGTCGCGACGAACGAAGGTGTGACAGAGATCGACCCGCGCACCGAAACGGTGTCGCCCCACACGAGCGATCCGCTCGATCCCCATTCGCTCGCCGGCTCGATCGCGCGCGCGGTGTTCGTCGATCGCGGCGGCGTGCTCTGGATCGGCGGCGAGAGCTACGGGCTCGCGAAGCACGCGCCGGCGGCGGTGTCGTTCGAGCTGCTGCGCAAGGGCACGGGCGACGCGCGGTCGCTGAGCGACGGCTACATCCGCGGCATCGCCGCGGATCGCGAGAACAACATCTGGATCGGCACGCAGAACGGCGGCCTCGATCGCCTCGACGCGCGCACGAAAGAGATCACAGTGTATCGCCACCGCGCCGGGGATCCGTCGTCGCTGCCGGGAGACAACGTCTGGGCCTTCCTCGAGGACCACACGGGCACGACGTGGGTGGGACTGCACGAGCGGGGCCTCGGCACGTTCGATCGGGCGACGGGCCGCTTTGAGCGATTCGCGCTCGTGCCGTGGGACGCGAGCGTGAATACGATCTACGAGGGGCGCGAGGGCGCGTTGTACGTCGGCACCGAGGGACGCGGACTGTACGTGATCTCGCCCGATCGCCGGAGCGTCCGCGTGTACGGACGTACGATGGGCGACGAGAAGATCCTCGCGAACGACGATGTGCAGTCCGTGCTCGAGGACCGGGCGGGCTTCCTCTGGATCGGCGGCGTCGACGGGCTGACGCGTCTGGATCGCAAGTCGGGGCGCGCGACGGCGTTCCTCGCCGCGCCGGACGTGAAGGGGAGCCTCGGCAGCTCGTTCGTCACGAACATCGTGCAGGACAGCCGCGGCACCATCTGGGTGGCGACGAAGGGCGGCGGACTCAATCGCTTCAACGACAGCACCGGGACGTTCACGGCGCTCGGTCCGGCGCAGGGACTGCCGCACAGCTTCGTGTACGGCGTGCTCGAGGACGGCCGCGGAAAGCTGTGGCTGAGCACCGACGACGGTATCGCGATGTACGATCCGGCGAACGGTCTCGTCGCGCGCTACGGTCTTGCCGACGGATTGCAGGGACGCGAGTTCAATCGGCGCGCGCACTTTCGCGCAACCGACGGCACGATGTACTTCGGCGGGATCAACGGCGTGAACATCGTCCGCCCGGATCTGCTCTCGCCGCCGTCGTCGCAGCCGGTGGTGTCGTTCGTGTCGCTGACGACGCCCGACGCACGGCGCTGGGCGATGGAGCTCACGCGGGATTCCGTCATCAAGCTCGCCCACGACGATAACGCGTTCACGATCTCGTTCGCGGCGCTCGACTTCACGGCGCCGGAGAAGGTCCGCTACGAGTACATGCTGGACGGGATCGATCGCGACTGGGTGCCGGCGGGCGATCGCCGCGAAGCGACGTACGCGAGCGTGCCGATCGGAACGCACGTCTTCCGCGTGCGCGCGGCGAGCGCCGGCGCCGACTGGAGCCCGCACGTCGCGGCGGTGACCTTCGACGTCGAGCCGGCGTGGTGGGCGACCTGGTGGGCGCGCGCGCTCGAGGTGCTGGCGATCGCCGCGCTGATCCTCGGCGTGATCCGGCTGCGGCTGCGCCGCGCGCGGTTGCGCGGCATCGAGCTCGAGCAGCGCGTCGACGAGCAGACACGCAATCTGATCGCGGCACAGACGCAGCTCCGCGAATCGCTCGAGCGCGAGCGCGAATCGGCGCGTGAGCTCGTCGAGATGACGGCGGCGGTGCCGGGCGCGGTATTCCAGCTCGCGGCGACGCCGGACGGGCAGCGGACGTTCGAGTTCGTGAGCGAGGGGATCGCGCGCATCTTCACGAGCGCCGCGCAGCCGGCGACGCCGGCATGCGATCCGCGCCAGCTCGCCGAGCGGCTCTTCGGGCGCATCGTGCCGGAGGATCGCGCGGCGCTCGACCGCGCGCTCGCGGCGACACGCGAGGCGCGCGGCGACTTCCAGCTCGACGTGCGCTGGCAGCCCGACGGCGACGATGAGCCGCGCTGGCTCGCCGTGCAGGCGCACGCCGCGGAGCATGGCGACGGCACGACGGTGTGGACGGGCGTGATGACCGACGTCACCGCCGCGCGCCGCGCCGACGCCGAGCGGATCGCGCTCGAGTCGAAGATGGCGGAGGCGCACAAGGCGGAGAGTCTCGCGGTGCTCGCCGGCGGCGTCGCGCACGACTTCAACAACATGCTGATGAGCGTCGTCGTCGGCGCCGAGCTGCTCGAGCTCCAGGTCGGGTCGAACGACCGGGCGCTCGAGACGGTGCGGAAGATTCGGAGCGCCGGCTTCCGCGCCGCCGATCTGACGCAACAGATGCTCGCCTATGCGGGCAAGGGGCAGATCGCGATCGAGCGCGTGAACCTCGCCGCGCTCGCCGACGAGATGGTATCGCTGCTCAGGGTCACGCTGCCCCGCTCGGTGCAGCTCACGGTGCTCACGACCGAGACGCCGACGATCGTCGAGGCGGATCCGACGCAGCTGCGACAGATCGTGATGAATCTCGTGACGAACGCCGGCGAGGCGATCGGCGACCGCGCCGGCCACGTGACGGTGCGCGTGGCGATCGAGGACGCATCGCGCGACGATCTCGATCTGATGCACGCGTCGACGGAGATGGCGGAGCACGGGCCGTACGTCGTGCTCGACGTGATCGACGACGGATCAGGGATGGAGGCGTCGCGGCTCGCGCGGATCTTCGATCCGTTCTTCACGACGAAGTTCACCGGCCGCGGTCTGGGACTCGCCGCGCTGCTCGGCATCGTGCGCGCGCACAAGGGCGGACTCAAGGTGATCTCGGCGCCGGATCAGGGCACGCGCTTCATGATCTACCTGCCGCTGGCGAGTGCGGAGCCGGCTCCGTCGATGCCGACGCCGGTGCGCGCGCAGCCGGCATTGCACATGGAAGGCACGCGCATCCTCGTCGCCGACGACGAAGCGGAGATCCGCGAGATCACGCGGGTGGTGCTCGAGCAGCTCGGCTTCGAGGTGTTCGAAGCCGAAGACGGCGTCGGCGCGCTGGCGCAGGCCGACCGTCTGCGGGACATCGACGTCTACCTGCTCGACATCACGATGCCGAACATGACCGGCGCCGCTGCCGCGGAAGCGCTGCGCGCGCGCGGCGTGGCGGCGCCGATCGTGTTGATGAGTGGCTACGCCGAGGAAGACCTGCTCGACCAGGGACTGACGGCGAACGCCGATGCGTTCCTGAAAAAGCCGTTTCTGGGGGCGGATCTGGCGCGCGTGTTGAGTGAGGTGCTGCGCGTGGTGTCGTCGTAGGCATCTCCTACAGAGTGTCGCGCGCCGGCACACCGTACGAGATGCGTCAGCGCATCGCCCAGTGACCGCGCGCGTTCCACGCGTTGACGTCGAACAGCTCGGCGGGGAGATCGATGCCGACCTTCCAGTCGGCGTAGTCCTCGATCTGGATCGGCTTGCCGGCGCGCGACATCGTGACCTTCGTGGCGAGCCAGCCGTTGCCGACCTTCACGTAGTCGTCGAGATGGATGTCCATCGCCGGCATCGAGGCGGTGGGGCTCATGAGCATGCGGACGACGACGTTGCGTTCATCATCGACCCAGATCTGCGACTTCGTCGAATCGGTCGCTGATGCGACGCCGATGATCGTTGCGGGCCGGCCTTGCCACGTGCCCTTCGCGACGTGCGACATGTCGACCTTCGCGGGGGCGATCTGCGCGATCGTCTTCTCGACGGGCTGCATGTACACGCCTTCGATCAGGGGAAGGAACTCGTTCCCTTCTCCGCGCGTCGCGGCGATCTTGCCGCCGCGGATCGACCAGGTTGAATCGGCAGTGTAGAAAGTAGCGTTGCCGGCAGCCGGATCGCCGAAGTCGATGCGCAGCTCGGTGCGGCCGGCGGGGGTGTAGCGGAGGCTCTCGTACCAGGTCGAGATGATGCGGTCGCCGTTGTCGCGGATCTGCGTCGTCTTCTGCACGAAGCGGAGCGTCGGGTACCACTTGCCGGCGTACGCGTCGTGCATCCGCTGGAAGACTTCACGGCCGGAGATCTGCGCCGTCGCGGGGAGCGCACAGGCGACGAGGAGCAGCGACGCGTTTCGAAGTGATTTGAGCATCATGGCGATGAGGTAATGAGTGCTACGCGGCAGGCGCGCGCGCCGGAGCCGGAGCGGGGCGGAAACCGATCGCCGCGCCGAGCGCGATGCCGACGGCGACGACGGTGAGCGCCGTCGCGATGCTCGTGGGCTTGGTCACCATGTCGAAGGCGACGCTGAGCGCGATCGTGGTGTTGATCACCGGCAGCGCGACGAGGATCGGCGGCGGCACGAGCGCCGGTGCCGCTTGATCGGCACCCTTCGCGGCGATCATCTGCTGGAGCATCGCGCCGAACGCCTTCCCCTTCATGCCGAGAAACGTGCCGCTGGCGAGGAGCAGCACGACGCCGACCAGCCCCGCGACGACGAATCCGGTCGACCAGGACGCGCCATTGCGGCTCATCATGAAGCCGCCTGTGAGCACGAACACCGCGAGGACGATCGGGAAGAGGCGCGCCGCGCCGGTGAGGATGTTGTGCCACTCGAGCACTTCGCCGATGGTGCGGGCCTTGGCGCGCCGCGCGGCGGCGAGCTTGGTGATGGCGGTCGCGCCGGCGGCGACGATCAGCGCCAGGATGTGCACGAAGAGGGCGATGTGGTAGAGGTCCATGGGAGGATCGGGAAGCGGGGAGCGGGGATCGGGAGAATGGCGTAACTGCGCAAACTGCGATCACGTCATCCCGAGGAGCAAAGCGACGAGGGATCTTCTCGCCTGTTCGAGA
>CBHWBX010000276.1:0-6440 GCA_966111935.1 uncultured Gemmatimonadaceae bacterium | reverse complement strand
GTCTTGTTGATGAGACCACCGGCGAGCGGCTCAACCTGTTCGGGCTGCCAGCCCCATGCACGAGCGACGTCGATCACGGGTGACCGTGAGGCATGTCGCCATGCGCGGCAGGCTTGATCTCGAGCAGCTCGATATCGAAGACGAGCATGCCTTGCGGCCGGGTCGGCTGGCCTTTATAGGCGAGCGTGTCGGGGATCCAGAACCGCATCTTGTCGCCGACCGACATCAGCTGGAGACCATCGGTCCAACCTGCGATCACGCCGTTGAGGCTGAACTCCGCGGGCTGACCTTTGATGATCGATGAGTCGAACATGCGGCCGTCGGTCTGCCAGCCGGTGTAGTTGACCTTGACCGCGTCGTTCGGCGTCGGCTTTGGGCCACCCTTGCCTGCTTTCAAGACTTTGTAGAAGACGCCTTTTTCCGTCTTCTTCGCATCGCCCGGTGGCTTCGCGACATCGGGTGGTGCAGGCGGTGGCTCGCCGATCGCTTTGTCGATTTGCAGTACTTCGACTTCGAAGCACAGCTGGCCGCTCGTCGATGGAACGATCTGCGGCTTCATCTTGTCGGCGTCGATCCAGAACCGAACGCGCTCGCCGGCCGTCATTTCCGTGAGCACTTCTTCGAAGCCTGCCGATTGGCGGAACGGCGCTGACTTCGACGGGCGCTTCTTCATCTCGGTCGATTCGACCATGCGGCCTTCGGCGTCCCACGCCGTGTAATTGAACGTCAGCTCGTCGGCGCTGCGGGCCTTCTCTTTGCCCGTGCCGGGCCGCACGATCACGTACTTCACGCCCTGCTTTTTCGTGACGAGCGCGTCGGCAGGCGGTGCTTTCACATCGGGGGGAATCGCGGGCGCGGGATCGATGTCGACGACCTCGACTTCGTAGACGAGCGTCTCAGCCTTCTGACCGCCTTGCGGTTGCGCCTTGAGACCGATGTCGGGCGGCAACCACAGCATCGCGCGCTCGCCTTGATGGACGAGCTGCAGCGCCTCCGTGAAGCCCTTCGCCGTCGTCGCGAGGTTCAGCGGCATCGGCGAGTCGGACTCGATGTTCGAGTAGAACGTCTCGCCGCTGTCTTGGCGCCAACCGGTGTACTTGATCATCACCGTGTCGTTGCGCTTCGGCAGCTTGCCCGATGGGTTCGGCTTGATCGTCTTGTAGACGAGGCCGGACGCCGTTTTCACCGCGTCTGCGGGCGGGTTCTTGAGATCCAATGGCGGATCGACCTGCGCCACGGACTTCTTGTTCGCCGTCGCGCCTTCCGTCGTCGTCGTCTTTTGCTGGCTCGTGTTGTCTGTCTTCTTGCAACCGAGCGTCAGGAGCAGTGCGAATACAACAGCTCGCATCAGGAATAGGCCTCGCGGGTCAAATTGCGGATACCGCGCTCGAGCACAACCACGTTGTCCTCGATGCGAATTCCGCCAAACGGACGAAGCTCGTCGATTAGCTTCCAGTCGAGCATCCGTCCGCGTTCTTCTTGCTTCAGCGGGTTCAGCAGACCGTCGATGAAGTAGATGCCGGGCTCGATCGTGAAGACGTGGCCGACCTCGATCTTCGACGTGTTGCGAAGGAACTTGTTGTCGTCGCGTGGCGGCCGCAGCTTCATGCCGACGTCGTGGACCATGACGCCGAGCGAGTGGCCGAGGCCGTGCGGGAACAGCGCGCGCGTGATGCCGCGATCGACGAGCTCCGAGTCCGAGCCCTTCGCGATGCCCAGATCTCGGATCACCGTCGCGAGCAAGCGATGCGCAGTGTCGTGCAGCTCTTCGTACTGCAGGCCGGGCTTGATGTGCGTCAGCACCTCTTGCTGCAGCTTGTCCATGCGCGCGATGAGCTCGCCGAAGCGCTTTGCGGGCCCGCTCGTGCCGCGCACGTAAGATCGCGTGATGTCGCTGCCGTAACCGTTGTAGCGAGCGCCCGCGTCGACGAGCAGTGACGTGTCGCCGCTGACTTTCTTCGTCTGATAGGCGACGTAGTGCAGAACCGCCGAGTGCTCACCGAGCGCGACGATGTTCTTGTACGGCGTCCACAAATCGTCTTGCTCGGACGCTTCGAGATACGTGAGGTGGAGCTGCAGCTCCGATGCATCGCTCGTGCGGAACTTTTCTTCGGCTGCTTTGTGTCCGCGCACCCCGCGACGCGAGGCTTCGGCGAGACACTCGATTTCGTACGCCGACTTGCGCGTGCGCGGTTGATCGAGCGCCGCGATCAGATTCTGCGGATTCACTTCGCCCGGAGGCGCTTGGCCTGGGTCGCGCGTGATGACGGCAACGCGGCCACCGGGCAGGACATCACCGGCATGACCGGCGCCGACCTCGACGACATCGAACGCGTTCCAGAAATGATCGCTCTCGGGCGGCGGATTCGTCTCCCAAAAGTCATCGACCACGGTGCGGACCAGCGTCGGCTTGCGACCCGGCCGCACGATCACGTAGGAGTCGGCTTCGACGAGCGGGCACCAGTGCGTGAACGCTGGCGTCGGCATGAGCGGCCACGATTGATCATCGAAGCGATTCCGCGAGGCCGGTGCGCCGCTACACAACACAAGCGCTTCGTACTTCTGGTCCGCGAGGATCGATTCCGTCGCGCGCTGAAGATTAGCGATGTGCTCGGCGTAAAGGGTCTCGAGGCTCACGGGCCGGAGACTAGCGCGTCCCCGTCGCAAATGCCGTGATCGGCGTGCGCTCGATCGTGAAGGTTCGACCCTCGACAAGGTCACCAACAAGCAGGCGAATCGCCGGTAGTGCGAGCGGCCCTCGCTTGACCGGGACCGTGAACCGCCGTGCGATAGAGCGCACCGCGTCAGCATCCGAGGCACGGAAGCCCGAGACGACCGCATCCCCCTTGAACGTCAGCGCCGCAGTCGCGACGGCTTGGCGCTGTTGGGGTGTGAGACCGTAGGCGACGAGGACGGGCCCCGAGAGCGCGGGAAGCTCGAGGACAACGGACGCTCCCGCCGGCAATTCGACCCCACGGGGGACAATCGCCGCATCTGCCTTACCCAAGCCGAGCGCGGCCAGCGCCGAGACGGTATCGGGCGCGGTCTCGATCTTCGAGAAGAAGTCTTTGCCGACCTCACCACCGAAGAGGACATTGAGCACGAGCTCGCTCTCGCGACCGCCGATACCGGGGACGAGCACGCGCTTGCCCTTCAACGTCGCAAGCTTGTCGGTGCCGCGCGCGACGAGCTGCCAACCATGTGCCGATTCGCCGTTGCGCACGGCCGATGCGAGCACCGTGTAATTGCCGCCGGCGACGGCGAGATACGCCGCATCGACGACCGCGACATCGACTTCGCCTTTCTTCACAGCGGCCGCGAAGTCACCGCCGCGCGCGAACACCTTGCCGCTGCCCGACGAGCCGATCGCTTTGCCAAGATGTTCGCCGAGCTTCGATGCGAGCTCGACACGCGCCGACGTCGACGGAAACGGTGCCGTCGGGGCGAAGAGGCCTACCGTCACGCCGTCGGCGGAGGCGACGGTCGTCAGCGCGCAGAGGATCACGATCGCGAGTCTCATGGCGCCTCCGCTCCGTAGATGAGCTCTTTCGATGCGATCCAATCGGCAAGCGGGGCGAATCGCACCCCTGCCTTGCGTGCGCGCCGCCATGCATCGAGAGCCTTTTGCGGCTCGCCCTTCTTTTCGTACGCGATGCCGAGATTGACGTATGCCTCCGGCACTCGGCTCGTCAGACGATCGAGCTGCGCGATGGCCGAGTCGACCTTACCGTCGACGAGATCGAGCACAGCGAGGTTGTGCGCGACTTCATCGTTACCGACGCGCGAAACTCACCGGTTTTGTTCAGCCGGTCCAGGTGGTTCATCCATGATGACGGCGTGCCGCGATAACCGAACCGGGGCGGCGAGTTCACGAACTTCGCCAGGCTCCGGCGGTTGGCCACCACCTGATTGCGGGCGCGGGCGTTGAACTCCATCAGCTCGGGCGAGCCGTCGGGCCACGACGCGATTCGCTTCAGCTCGTCGATGATCGCGCCGCGGATCTCGGCGATCTTCGCGTCGGTAAGGTTTGCCTGCGCAACGTCATCCAGCCCGATGCTGATCGGCATGCCCTGGTCGGTGCTGGTCCACCCGAACACCCCCTGCGCGCCGGCATCGTAGCGTCGGGTTTTTGTGTCGATGAACAGCCGGTACAGATTGCTGGTTTCGTCGCCGGCGATATTGTTCACGAACGCCTCCATCCAAAGCTGCTCGGCAACCGGGGCGTCGAGCTGTGGCGGCCAGGCGAACACCAGCGGTGCGGGCTGCTCCGGGTTGCGGTTGGGGTACTCGGCGTGGATGATCGTGCCGGGCGCGGCCGTTACCGGCTTCGGCAGCGTTGCCTCGGTGGTTACCGCCAGCGGCGGCTGTTGCGCCGGCTTCAGCGCCATCAGGATCCTGTTGGTGCGCTCCAACAGGTCGGCCAGGGGAATCTCCTTCGGGAACGCTCCCACCATGCCCATGTTGTCCAGGCGGTAGTGCTCGCGGTGGAACAGGCGGATATCCTGCGGCGCCATCACACGGATTGCCGAGGGCAGGCCGCCCGATACATAGGCAAGCGGGTGATTGCCGCCGTAGATCGCAAGGTCCACCGCCCGGCCAAGCCGGCTCCAGGGCCGCTCGAACGAGCTCACCATTTCGTTGTACACCGTGCCCTTCTCCTCCAGGCGCAGCGCGCCATCCTTCGGGTTTACCGCAACGCCGAAGTTGCACACCTCGCGTCGGATCTCCTCGTCGGTATAGTCCGGGTTCAGCAGCGCGTGCATCCGCCGCTCGAACTGCTGGTAGTACACCTCGGGACCGGCGCCGGTGTTGAACTGATAACACGTGCGCCACTGCTGCGTGTAGGCCGTGGAAATGCTCAGCGACATGCCTTCCAGGTTTGCCGTGTAGCGCCCGTTGTTGCCCTTGCCCAGCAACAGGTGCTCCTGCGTGTGCGGCTCGCCCATGTCCGACGTTGGGTACGAGTTCACCCAGATGAAGGCCTGCGGCACCGATTGGATCCCGAGCGCATCGAACACGAATCCCGTTGCCGCGTGCACGAACCGCGCGCCCATCGGCTGGTTGGCGTCGTTCAGGTACACCGCCTCCACACGGAATCCAAGCACAACATCGCCCTTGCTCAACTTGTCCAGCTCAATCGCCGGCATCCGAGGGGCGGGCTGTGCCGATGTGGCCAACGGATACAGGGCCATCAGCGCGGCGAATGCAACGGCGATCGCCAGCGGCGTCTGGGCGCCAACGGCGCGCAGTGGTGTACGTGTAGTCATGATGTTGTGCCTGTTCTGCTTCACGATTCTGATTCACGGGGCTGCCATGAAAAACGGGTGATGCGGCGGGCATGCGATACAGCGGCCCGGCGGCGGTCACGACTGCGGTTGCAGGATCTCGTGTACGTTGCCGAATGGATCGCGGAACGCGATGAACCGACCGAACGGACAACTGGCTATGCCGGATTCGTTGTCCGACCACGCAATCGGGATCAGCTCCACATTGCGGGCGCGCCAATCGGCCACCGTTGCGTCGATATTCTCCACGTGGAACACCAGCGTTACCCCGGTCTGATTGGGATAGTCCACGGCAACCGTGTGCTGGGCCGGATACAGCAGCACCGGCGCGGTGCCGCCAACGTCCAGCATCGGCAGGCCCAGTTGTTCGCTGTCCGGATGCAGCGGGAATCCCAGCGTGTCGGCGTAGAACGCGCGCGCCTGTTTCACGTCGGTAACGTTGATCTGAATGAGACCAACCGAAGCGCGGATTGCCTGCGTGGGCGGCGTTGCCGATTGCTCGGCGCGGAAGCGCTCGACACATCGCTGGCAGATGCAGGCCAGATCGCGAAGATCAACCGGCACTTCCGCCAGCAACGCGGCCGGGATGTCGGCCGTAACGCACCAGCACTGCTCGGGTGAAGCCGCCGGGGTCACCAGCGGGCAGTTGTTCTGCTCGCCACACAGCGGGCAACGGGATGCGTCGAGGATTGGTTCCATGTCAGAAGTAAAAAGCGTGCTCTCTCTCTCTCGTTGGGGAATAGCCCGTTGCGGAATCGCTGCCGCCGGCGGGCCGGGCGGCCAGGGCGCCGAAACGATGCCGGCGGAGCAATCGAGGGGAGGCCAAACATAGAGCATTCCGCAACGCGCGACAAGCGACAGAAACGGGGAAAGTGGTGTCTGCGACTGCCATTCGATCCAAGGCGAGGTAGGCATGCAACAGCGCGTGCGGCAATGCCTGCGCCCCACACCGCTCAGGAATTCACCGCAAAGGACGCAAAGGCGCGCGAAGGAAGGCCAGGTGAATGCGGTTACACATGCCTCAGCGCAAACGGCAATGTCGGCGCCGCGCAACGCTTCCCATGCGCAACCCGACGAATGAAACATGCAACAGCGCGTGCGGCAATGCCTGCGTCCCACACCGCCTGGCATGACCCCCTCGAGGGGTTAACCATG
>CBHWBX010000275.1:0-6451 GCA_966111935.1 uncultured Gemmatimonadaceae bacterium | reverse complement strand
GGATCACCTCGTCGATCACCGAGTTCGCGTTGAGTACCGACGGCTTCATGAGCTGGCGGCGGCTGAACGCAAGGAGCTGCTTGGTCAGCGCGGCGGCGCGCTCGGTGGTGAGCGAGATCCCCTTGAGATGGCGCTCGACCGTCTCGCTCGGCGGCAGCTTGTGCTCGAGCATGTAGACGTGGCCGCCGATCACCGTGAGCAGGTTGTTGAAGTCGTGCGCGACGCCGCCGGCGAGCTGGCCGACCGCTTCCATCTTCTGCGACTGGCGCAGCTGCTCGGCGAGCTGCACCTCGACGGTGACGTCGCGGATCGCGCCGATGACGTTCGCCGGCTTGCCGTTCTCGTCGCGGCGGAGGAGTGCCGTCCCGGACACATTCGCCCAGCTTCCATCGCCGCGGACGAGACGATACCGATAGGTGTCGACGCGCCGCGTCGGATCGGCGAGAAATGCGCTGAACGTCTCCTCGAAGCCGGCGCGGTCGTCGGGGTGGATGCGCTCGACCCACCAGGCCATGTCGCGCCCGACTTCGGTCGGGTAGTAGCCGAACACGCTGAGCATCGACTCGCCCCACTCCACCTGGCCCGCGGCGAGGTCGAAATCATAGAACACGTCGCGCGCCGCCGAGGCGAGGAGACGGTACCGCTCGTCGCTGCGCTGGAGCGCTTTCTCGACGAGCGTCTGCTTCTGCACGGCGCTCGCGAAGATGTGGAGCGTCGCCGCGATGACGCTCAGGCTGATCACCTGCACGATCAACGAGCCGACTAGCGCGCCCTGATAGGCTTCGTCCGGGGCGATGATCACTGCCACGACGCGCGCGACCGCGTAGCTCGCCACGATGAGGGGCATCTGGCGACGCGACGCGTACAGAGCACGCAGCTGGATGCCGCCGTAAAAAAGGCCGAGTCCCTGGAAGGGCATCGGCGATACCGTGGAGACGACGACGAGGAGGGCCGCCTCGAGGATCGCGCTCGCGACGGGAAACCCATCGCGCTGATATGCCCAGGCCCACCACGCCGTCAGCGTGACGGCGGCGATCGTCGCGGCGATGCTCTGCCGCGAGACGCCGACGACGATCGGAAGCCCGACTGCGTGGGTCGCCGCGGCAAGGAGAACGAACCACAGCGCGAGCAGGCGGAAGCGCGCGAGAGGCTCGCGCGGCACCGTCAACATTGGAGGCATTGGGCGGACGTGGGGGGGAGGGAAAACCAGCGAACCCGGCCTAGTTCGCGTTACCAATGATGGGGCCAGGGACGGCGCATGACAA
Source organism: uncultured Gemmatimonadaceae bacterium (assembly GCA_966111935.1). Taxonomy (GTDB): domain Bacteria; phylum Gemmatimonadota; class Gemmatimonadetes; order Gemmatimonadales; family Gemmatimonadaceae; genus JAQBQB01. The sequence goes on along the minus strand of CBHWBX010000275.1, from coordinate 5,186 downwards.
CACGATCCGCCCGCCCGCTGTGTCACCGCGGGCGCGGCCCCATATTCATACCACCCCACCGTTTGGAGTTTGAGATGACCGTCACGTCGCAGCGCGCGCGAGTTGCGCGCTTCGTGCTCGCCGGTTCGGCCGTGCTCGCGCCGGCGCTCGGTGCCCAGAACCAGAGCGCCGTCGTTCAGCAGGGCTGGGACCCGCAGCAAGCCCTGCGTACCGAGACCTATATCAAGCCGCCGGCCGTGATCGAGCGAATCATCATGGCCCCCCGCACCGACATTTCCTTCACCACGCCGAGCCCGGACCGTCACTGGTTCCTGCGGACGCCCGGCGCCGACCGCGGCGACATCGACCGCTACGGCGCCGCGCATGTGAACCTCGGCGGTCTGCAGATCGAGACGAAGGCGAACCGCGCCCGCACGCTCACGACGAGCACGCGGACCGGCATCGTCCTCGTCGATCCGAAGACCAGCGCCACGAAGACGATCGAGACGCCGAAGGGCGCGACGATCTCGTCGCCCGCCTGGTCGCCGAACGGCAGCCAGATCGCGTACATCGCCAACTTCGACGACGCGTCGCAGGTGTACGTCGCCGACGTCGCCTCGGGGAAGTCGAGCGCGCTGACGAGGACGCCCCTCCTCGCGACGCTCGTGACGACCGTCGACTGGACCGCCGACGGCAAGAGCGTCGTCGTCGTGCTCGTGCCGGAGGGCCGCGGCGCGGCGCCGACGCACGGCAAGAACGGCGTCGAGACCGGCCCGCAGGTGCGTCTCACCGAAGGCAAGGCGTCGCCGCAGGTGATCCATCCGGCGCTGCTCGAGGATCCGCACGACAAGGCGATGCTCAAGTACTACACCACCGGCCAGCTCGCCCTGATCGACGTGAAGTCGAAGTCGGTGAAAAAGGTCGGCGCGCCGGCGATGTTCCGCTCGATCGATGCGTCTCCCGATGGTCAGTACTTCCGCGTCACGCTGATGACCGAGCCGTTCTCGTACATCGTTCCGGTCACGAGCTTCGGCTCGGTTCAGGAGCTGTGGGACGTGACGGGCAAGACGGTGGCGACGCTCGGCAAGACGCCGCTGCGTGAGTTCGCGACCGACGACAACGGCAATCCGCTGCCGGCGCGCGGCGCGCAGGCGCAGGCCGGCGCCGACACGGGCAAGCGCAACGTGCAGTGGAATCCGGCCGGCAACGGTCTCGTGTTCATTCAGTCGGTGTTTGCCAACGACGCCGGCAACGGTGCGCGCAATGGCCGCGCGGCCGGCCGCGGCGCGGCGACGGCGCGCCAGGCGACGGCTGTCAACGTCGTGAGCTGGAAGCCGCCCTTCGGCGCGAACGATCAGACGACGATCTACACCGGCAGCGGCCGCCTCACCTCGGTCGCGTTTGGTTCCGATGCCAAGACGCTGTTCGTGAACGACAGCGGCGCGGTCGTCGCCGTGCGCCTTGCCGACACGCAGAAGAAGTTCGCGCTCGGCCGTGGCGTCACGCTGCCGGCCGCGGGTGGATTCGGCGGTCGTGGTGGCGCCGCCGGTTCGTCGGCGGGCGACAGTGTCGTCGGCGGCGCGCTGGTGATGAAGCGCGCGGCGGACGGCGAGCAGGTCGTCGTCGTCGGCACCGATGGCAAGAGCGTGTTCCTCACCGGCACGCGCCAGCCCGGCGCGAAGTGGTCGACGCAGGCGCCGCGTCCGTGGGTCGAGCGCCTCGACTTCGAGAGCGGCCAGCGCACGCGGCTCCTCGACAGCCCGGCCGACGCCTACGAGAACTTCGTCGCCGCGCTCGACGATGACTTCAACCAGATCATCTATACGCGCGAGTCGCCGACCGTCATTCGCGACGCGTGGCTCAAGGACACGAAGAGCGGCGCGACGAAGAAGCTCACCGAAAACAAGGAAGTCGCTCCGGAAGTCGCGCAGGCGCAGCACAAGCGCTTCCAGGTCACGCGTCCCCGCGATGGCCTGAAGTTCTGGGTCGATGCGACGCTGCCCCGCGACTGGCGCCCCGGTCAGAAGCTGCCGGGCATCATCTGGTTCTATCCGCGTGAGTACACGTCGCAGGCGGACTACGATCGCTCGCGCTTCACGACGAACATCAATGCGTATCCGGACCTCGAGCCGGCGCGTCCGGCGTCGTCGACGAAGCTGTGGGTCACGCAGGGCTACGTTCTCCTCGAGCCCGATTCGCCGATCCTCGGCGACTCCGGCAAGATGAACGACAACTACTCGCGCGACCTCAAGGAAAATCTCGACGCGGTGATCGACGCCGCCGTCGACATGGGGCTCGTCGATCGCGATCACATGGGCCTCGGCGGCCACAGCTACGGTGCGTTCAGCACCGTGAACGGGCTCACGCTCACGCCGTACTTCAAGGCGGGGATTGCCGGCGACGGCATGTACAACCGCTCGCTGACGCCGTTCGGCTTCCAGAGCGAGCGTCGCACCTTCTTCGACGCGCAGAGCACCTATCTGGACATGTCGCCGTTCTATCGCGCCGACAAGATCCACGGTGCGCTGCTGATGTACCACGCGCTCGAGGACCAGAACGTCGGCACCGCGCCGATCAGCTCGATCCGCATGTACCACGCGCTCCAGGGCCTCGGCAAGCCGGCGGCGTTGTACATGTATCCGTACGAGGATCACAGCGACGCGACCTACGCCACGGACCTCGACCTCTGGGCGCGCTGGGTGGCGTGGTTCGATACGTACGTGAAGGGGAACGGCAAGACGGTCACGCCGTAACGCAGAGCGGGTACGGGATGTGAGGAACGGGGAACGGGATCTTGAGTGAAGATCTCGTTCCCCGTCTCTCGTTCCCCGTTCCCCGATCTCCGTCCATAATTCAGAGATGAACAAGCTGAAGCCCGTCACCTCGCGCACGCACCTCGAGCTGGGCGATGCCGATGCCACCTGGACCGGCGTGCAGCACTCGAAGAAGGAGCTCGAGAAGCTCACCGACAAGGACGTCGACCGGCTCGCCGACCTGCAGCGCGTCTTCTACGCCGACGCGCGCCACGCGCTCCTGATCGTGCTTCAGGGGCGCGACGCCGCGGGGAAGGACGGGACGATCCGAAAGGTCTTCACCGCCGTGAACCCGCAGGGATGCGCCGTTACGAGCTTCAAGACGCCGACGCCGACCGAGCTCGCGCACGATTTTCTCTGGCGCATTCACGCCGCTGTTCCGGCGCGCGGCATGATCGGGATCTTCAATCGCTCGCACTACGAGGACGTGATCGTCCCGCGCGTGCACGAGACGATCTCCGCCGACGAGTGCAAGACCCGCTATCGCCAGATCGTCGACTTCGAGCGGATGCTCACCGAGCAGAACGTGATCATTCTCAAGTTCATGCTTCACATCTCGCGCGACGAGCAGAAGCGCCGGCTCGAAGAACGGCTCGAGAGCCCGAAGAAGCGCTGGAAGTTCCGCGCGGGCGATCTCGACGATCGAGCCCGCTGGGGCGCCTTCACCGAGGCGTATCGCGATCTGCTGCACGCGACGAGCACCCGCTGGGCGCCGTGGTACGTCGTTCCCGCCGACGACAAGAAGGTGCGCAACTGGCTCGTCTCGCGCACCATCGCCGACCGGCTCGAATCCCTCGACCTCCGGTATCCCGACGCGCATCCGGAGATCGAGGGAATCACGATCGATTGATCAATAGAACTGGCGCAGCTCGATGCGGTTGGTGTTCAGGTACACGCCCGAGAAGCGCACGTAGTCGCCGACGCGAAGGCTGTTGAACCGGTTCACGTCCGCGCTGTTCGCGCGATAGGGCAGGGTCACCGTGAGCTGCACGTTGTTGCCGCCGTCGACCGTGAACCAGCCGGCGTTGCGATCGATCTGCCGCACCGTGCCCTGAAGCGTCTGCACCGTCCCCGATGAGCTCGAGGTGCTCGGATAGTTCGACGTCGAGCCGTTCACCGGATACGTCACCGTGATCGAGTCGGTGTAATATCCGTTCGTGCCGTTGTCCTGCAGTCGTGCGACGACCTGGTCGCCGTACTCGAGCGACGTCACCGAATAAAGCTGGTTCTGGTAGACCACCTTCGTGCGGTTGTCGTAGTAGACGTTCAGCGTCTGCCCGTTCGACTGGGTCATCGAGATCGTCTGATTGCGCGTATCGACGCCCTGCACGGTCGCGCCCACTTCCGGCGCCTGCGTGCCGAGGACGCCACCGAGGATGTTGCCGAGTCCGCCAGTCTGCGCACAGGCCGCGAGCGTCATCGCCATCGCCGCGCCCATTACCCGTTGAGCTACTTTCATCACGCCTCCATGTTGGTGGCGCACTGAAAAGCAATCGCGGTGCCGACTTCAACGGAAATCGCCTGATGCAAGATCAACCTTCGTCCACTCCGGCGCCGGCGCTGACCGCCGCCGAGTGGGCTGGCGTACTCAAGAACCAGGAGCAGCTCGACGCGATTCGCGAGCAGCTGCTCGACACGCCGTTCTCGGCGCACGCGGTCGCGGCGCTGCTGCTCTATGGCGAACCCTTCGGTTTCACGAAAGAAGATGTCGACGACGAGGTCCAGGTCGCCGGCTACTGCGCGTCGATGGCGAACCAGCTCGAGTCGGGCGGCCACGCCGACACCGCGAACACCTTCCGCCAGCTTGGCGAGCGTCACAAGGCGCGCGCGGCGAAGATCGCCGCACTGCTTCCACCCTGACCCTTTCGAAGATGCTGAATCCGAGCGAACGCGAGCGTTTCCGCGACCTCTACGACCACGAGTCCGCGCGGACGCAGAAGGTCCTGCGTGCCTATCCGCCCTCGCAGGCGGGCTTCAAACCGCACGAGCGGTTGAATTCCGCGGAGGGACTCGCCGGCACGTTCTGCGTCGAGCAGCATCTGATTCTCAAGGCGCTGCGCGGCCAGCAGATCCTCGGCACCGGTCATCCGGAGATCCCAAAGGACTGGGAAGGCCTGCTCGCGGCGTTCGACGCGGGCCGCGAAGAGATTCTCGCGCTCCTGCGTGAGAGCGGCGACGAGATCATGCACGGCACCGCGACGTTCTTCGTCGGCCCGAAGCAGATGGGTGATTTCACGACTGAAGAATTCGTGACCTTCATGACCCACGACCAGATCCATCATCGCGGGCAGCTTTCCGTCTACCTGCGCCTGGCCGGCGGGAAGGTGCCCGCGATCTATGGGCCGTCGGCGGATGAGCCGTGGACGTAAGCGGTTCGGGGATCGGTGGCGGCGG
>CBHWBX010000274.1:0-6458 GCA_966111935.1 uncultured Gemmatimonadaceae bacterium | reverse complement strand
CATCCAGGAAGGCGTCGTCTCGCTCGGCGGCTACGCCGACATCTTCCTGCGCAACACGATGGCGTCGGGCGTCGTGCCGCAGATCTCGGCGATCCTTGGGCCGTGCGCGGGCGGCGCGGTCTATTCGCCGGCGATCACCGATTTCATCTACATGGCGCGCGGCACGTCGTACATGTTCGTCACCGGTCCGAACGTCGTGAAGACGGTGACGCACGAGGACGTGACGATGGAGCAGCTCGGCGGCGCGGACACGCACGCCGGCACCTCGGGCGTCGCGCACTTCGTCTACGACTCCGAGCCGGCGACGATCGCCGCGATCCGCGACCTGTTCCGCTACATCCCGCAGAACAACGTCGATGAGCCGCCGCGCGGCCGCGGGACCGATCCGCGCGACCGCCGCGACGAAGCGCTCCTCGACATCGTGCCGGACAACGCGAACAAGCCGTACGACATCCACGACGTCATCAAGCGCGTCGTCGACGACGGCGAGTTCTACGAGGTGCAGCCGGACTATGCCGCGAACATCGTTTGCGGCTTCGCGCACCTCGGCGCGTTCAGCGTCGGGATCGTCGCGAATCAGCCGGCGGTGCTCGCCGGCGTGCTCGACATCAACGCCTCGCTCAAGGCGGCGCGCTTCATCCGCTTCTGCGATGCGTTCAACATCCCGATCGTGACGTTCGAGGACGTGCCGGGCTTCCTTCCGGGCCTCGCCCAGGAGCACGGCGGCATCATCAAGCACGGCGCGAAGCTGCTCTACGCGTACTGCGAGGCGACGGTCCCGAAGCTCACGGTGATCACGCGCAAGGCGTACGGCGGTGCCTACGACGTCATGTCGTCGAAGCACATCCGCGGCGACTACAACATCGCCTGGCCGACGGCCGAGATCGCGGTGATGGGGCCGAAGGGCGCCGTGGAGATTCTCTTCCGCAAGGAAATCAACGAGAGCGACGACCCCGCCGCCGCGACCGACGCGAAGGTGACGGAGTACACGAACAAGTTCGCGAACCCGTACATCGCCGCCGGCCGCGGCTACGTCGACGACATCATCGATCCGCGCGACACCCGTCCGCGCCTCATCGATGCGCTCGAGACCCTCCGCACGAAGCGGGATCGCAATCCGCCGAAGAAGCACGGCAACATCCCGCTCTGATGAGATGATGCATGTTCTCTAAGATTCTTGTAGCGAATCGCGGTGAGATCGCCCTCCGCGTGATCCGGGCCTGTCGCGAGATGGGCATCGGATCGGTGGCCGTCTACAGTGACGCCGATGCGCGGGCGCCGCACGTGCGCGAAGCCGACGAGGCGGTGAACGTCGGCGCGGCGCCGTCGTCGGAGAGCTATCTGAAGGGCGACCGGATCATCGAGGCCGCGCTCAAGACCGGCGCGCAGGCGATCCATCCGGGCTACGGCTTCCTCTCCGAGCGCGAGTGGTTCGCGCGCGCCGTGCGCGACGCCGGGCTCGTGTTCATCGGGCCGCCGGCCGAAGCGATCGCGGCGATGGGCAGCAAGACTGCCGCGCGTCAGCTCGCGATCAAGGCGAACGTGCCCGTCGTTCCCGGCACGACCGAAGCGCTGAAGGACGCCGACGAAGCGAAGGCGATCGCCGAGCGGTACGGCTATCCGGTGCTGCTCAAGGCGGCCGCGGGCGGCGGCGGGAAGGGCATGCGCGTCGTGCGCGAGCCGAAGGAGATGGAAGGCGCGCTCGACACCGCGCGCCGTGAAGCGAAGAACGCCTTCGGCGACGACGCGGTCTACGTCGAGAAGTACATCGTCGGACCGCGGCACGTCGAGATCCAGGTGCTCGGCGACCAGCACGGCAACATGCTCTATCTCAACGAGCGCGAGTGCTCGGTGCAGCGCCGCCACCAGAAGATGATCGAGGAAGCGCCGAGCGTCGCCGTGACGCCGGAGATCCGCAAGGCGATGGGCGAGACCGCCGCGCGCGCCGCGAAGGCCGCCGGCTACTACAACGCGGGCACCTGCGAATTCCTGCTCGACCAGAACGGCGACTACTATTTCCTCGAGATGAACACCCGTCTCCAGGTCGAGCATCCCGTCACCGAGCTCGTCACCGGGATCGACCTGGTGCAGTGGCAGATTCGCGTCGCCGCCGGCGAAGCGCTGCCGTTCAAGCAGGAAGAGATCGTCCCGCGCGGCTGGGCGATCGAGTGCCGCATCACGAGCGAGGATCCGGCGAACGGTTTCCTTCCGTCGACGGGGCGCGTGAGCTACCTGCATCTGCCGAGCGGTCCCGGCGTGCGCTGGGACGGCGGCATCGAAGTCGGCAGTGAGATCGGGCTGTACTACGACCCGATGCTCGCGAAGCTCATCGTCCATGCACCGACGCGTGAAGCGGCGATCGAGCGCATGCATCGCGCGCTCCTCGAGCTCACGATCGAAGGCGTCGAGACGTCGCGCGACTTCCATCTTCGCATGATGGAAGATGCGGATTTCCGCGCCGGGGACATCGAGATCCAGTGGCTCGAGCGCAAGCTCGATTCGATTCTCAAGGTGAAGCCGCCCGCCGAGACGGCGAAGCGCGCCGCGCTCATCGCGGCGCTCATCGCCGACCGCGATCGCAAGGCGCCGAAGAAGGCGGCGACGGTGCGCGAAGACCGGCGCACCGCCGCCGTGCAGGAAGGCTGGCTCCAGGCGGCGCGACGCGAGGCGTTGCGGTGACCACAGCCGACGTGAGCGTCGAGCGGATCGCGGCGGGAGGAGACGGCATCGCGCGCAGCGAGGGTGTCGTCGTCTTCGTGCCGCGCTCGGCGCCCGGCGATCGGCTGCGTGTTCGCATGGACGTGCGGAAGCGGTTCGCGCGCGGGACGATCGAGCAGATCCTCGAGCCGTCCGGCGATCGGATCGAGCCGCCCTGCCCGCACTACGTGAACGACAGGTGCGGCGGCTGTCAGCTTCAGCACATGCGCTACGACGCACAGGTCGAAGCGAAGCGCGGCTTGATCCGCGATTCGCTCACCCGCATCGGCAAGCGCGAGGTCGATCTTCCCGCGATCGTGGCGAGCGAGAAGCAGTGGCGCTATCGGCGCAAGCTCACGCTCGCGATGAAGCGCGACCGGTCGCGTCGCTGGGTGATCGGGCTGCATCCGTACGACGATCCCGGCGGCGTGTTCCAGCTCGAGGATTGCCCGATCACCGACGAGCGCGTGATCGCCGTCTGGCGACAGGTGATGGCGGCGCAGGCGCACTTTCCGCGCGCCGACGAGCTCCGGGCGTTCGTGCAGCTCACCACCGACGGTGCCGCCGTCGTGATGGAAGGCGGCCGCGATTGGAACCAGCGCGCCGAGTTCTTCGACGCCGTGCCGCTCGCGACGTCGCTCTGGTGGAAGCCGGAGAATCGCGGACGGACGCTCGTCGCCGAGCGTGGCCGCGCACATGGCGACGCGTCGTTCATGCAGATCAACGAGGAGATGGGGAACGCGCTGCACGCGTACGTGATCGAGCGCGCGCGATCGTACCGGCCGGCGACGCTGATCGACGCATACGCCGGCTCCGGCGCGACGGCGGTGCCGCTCGCGCGTGACGGTGCGCGCGTCACGGCGATCGAGTTCGATCGGGACGCCGCGGCGCGGTGCTCGGCAGAGTTGCCCGCTGGCTCCCGCACGGTTGCCGCGCGCGTCGAGGACGCGATCGCGCAGGCGATGCCCGCGGACGTCGTCCTGATCAATCCGCCGCGCACCGGCATTCATGAGACCGTCGCGCACGTGCTCGAGACTGCGAGCAGCGCGCCGCGCGCCGTGATCTATGTGAGCTGCGATCCGGCGACGCTCGCGCGCGACGTCGCCCGCATGCCGCGCTATCGTATTTCCGCCCTGAGGGCGTTCGACATGTTTCCACAAACCGCGCACGTCGAGACGGTGTGCGAGCTGATTCCGGAGGAGCGGGCCGCATGAAGTACTTCGTGCGAATCAACGGCGAAGAGCACGAGGTGCTGCTCGACGGCGAGGGCGTTCATCTCGACGGCGAGGACGTCGCGGCGCATGTTGCGCCGATCGACGGCACGCCGGTGCGCATGGTCACGATCGGCAACGAGGTCCATCGCGTCGTCGTGCGTCCGGGCGCGACGCGCGGCGAATACACCCTCTGGCTCGACGGCCATCGCTTCGAGGTCGAGGCGCTCGACGAACGCTCGAAGGCGATTCGCGAGCTCTCCGGCGCCGGCGCCGGACCGACCGGCCCGGCTCCCCTCAAGGCGCCGATGCCCGGGCTCATCGTGCGCGTGAACGTGCAGGTCGGCGATCAGGTGCAGGCCGGCCAGGGCATCGTCGTGATGGAGGCGATGAAGATGGAGAACGAGCTCAAGGCCTCGGCGGCGGGCAAGGTGAAGTCGATCCTCGCCACGCCTGGTACCGCGGTGGAGAAGGGCGCGCTGCTCGTCGAGCTCGAGTAGCGACGAAGCCGCGCGACGTCAGTCGTGCGGCTTCGCCGGCAGAATCTCGATGCGCGCGATGACATCGCCCTCGAGAATGCCGTCGACGACATCCATGCCTTCGACGACCTCGCCCCACGTCGTGTAGTCGCGCGTGAGCCGCTGGTTGTCGCGCAGGTTGATGAACCACTGCGCGTCGCCGGTGTCGTGGCCGCGTGTGCTCATGCCGACCGTCCCGCGCACCTGCGGGATGCTGCTGAGCTCATCGCGCATGAAGCGCGGATGGCCGACGTACTCGTTCGAGCCCGGGCCGCCGCCCTGGATGACGAAGTCGGGCTCGACGCGGTACCAGGTGCGGCCGTTATACCAGTTTGCTCGTACGAGATCCAGAATGCGCGCGCCCATGAGCGGCGCGGCGTCGCCGCGCAGGCGCACGATGAACGAGCCGCCGCCGCTCGAGTCGGCGAGAGTCACGCGCAGGCGATACTCGCGTCCGAGGGCGAGCGCCACGGCATCGCGCCCGAGCGGCACGGGGCGGGCCGACGCGGGCGCGTCGTTCCGGCGCCCCGTGAGCGCGTCGAGCGCGACCCGCGCGTCTTTCGCCGTCTCGAGCGAATCGACGGCCAGGCGCGTCGACGCGGCCCGTGCGGCCGAGGCGACCCGCGCCGAATCCGGCGCGCCCTTGAGCGCCATGGCCGCGGCGCGAACGGCCTGATAGCCACTCGCAGCGATGCTGCGAAGATAGACGTCGTCCGCGTCGTGTCCCGCGACCTTCGACAGTCCGCCGATCGCTGCTTCTTTCACGTTGTCGTTCGGGTCTGCGGCGAGGCGGCGCAGCACCGTGGTGTCGGACAGCGCGGTTGCCGCGTGCGCTGCATAGACGCGGACCCACGGCACCGGATTCGTCGCGTAGCGCGGGAGGGCGGCCCGTGCATCGGCCGGCGACGCCTTCGCCAGCGCGACGAGCGCGTGCGCGGCCGGCCGCCATCCCGCATCGCCGCGCGTCCGCCGCGCCGACGTCGGTGTCGCGGCGACCCAGCGTCGCAGCGTGGCGAGGATCGCGGGATCGGTGGCGCAGTCCGGCGCGACGAGGTCGGCGGCGCGCAGGCGAACGTGCCAGACGCTGTCGGCGAGCCCGGCCGTGATGCGGCCGCAGTCGATCGGCTTCGCGGCGAGGGCGCGGTACCGGAGCCGCCATGCCGGGTCGGGATACACCGGCGCCGGCGGCAGCGGCGGCAGGGAGTCGCGCGACGCGAACTTCGGATCGGTGATTCTCGCGCGGGCGCGGCGGGCGAGGAGCTGGATCCGCGGGTCGCGACTGGCCAGCCCCTCCCGGAGCGCCGCTGCCAGGGAATCGCGACGATCCTCGGCCGTCAGAATCCCGCGGACCAGGGTGGAATCGGCGGCGGACTGGGCCGCCGCGGGCGCGGCAGGCGCGGCGAGCGCGAGTCCGGCGAGGAGCAGGGAGGCGCTAAGTTGACACCGCATAAGTGGTTGTCTATCTTGAGTGTCTGTGTAAAAATGCCTTTAGTGGCTGCCGAGACCCGGGTTGCATCCAGCACCGGTGAGGCGCAGGACCCATTTTAGTTCGTTTCCGCAATGAAAACGTTCTCCGCCACGCCCTCGGACATCGAGCAGCGTTGGTACATCGTCGACGCCGAGGGCATGGTCCTCGGACGCCTGGCGACCGAAGTTGCCCGGATCATCCGCGGCAAGCACAAGCCCATCTTCACGCCGCACATGGATACCGGTGACAATGTCATCGTGATCAACGCGTCGAAGATCAAGGTCACCGGCCGCAAGGCCGAGCAGAAGGAATACTTCCGCCACACCGGCTACATGGGTCACGAGCTGTTCACGCCGTTCGCGACCATGCTCGCCAAGCACCCCGAGCGCATCATCGAGAAGGCCGTCTACGGTATGCTGCCGAAGACCGCCCTCGGCCGCCAGGTGCTTCGCCGCAAGCTTCGCGTCTACGCGAACGCCGAGCATCCGCACGTTGCGCAGCAGCCGACTCCGTTGACCTTCAACAAGGGCGAGAAGTAAACCATGGCCGACCAGAATATCCACG
>CBHWBX010000273.1:0-6468 GCA_966111935.1 uncultured Gemmatimonadaceae bacterium | reverse complement strand
ACCTCGATGCTCTCGATGTCGAGCGAGTTGAGATCGGCCGACGACGCGTTGACGTCCGAGAGAATGACGCCGTCGACGACGACGAGCGGCGAGTTGTTCTTGCTGATGCTGCTCGGCGTGCGGAGCTGCATCGTGATGCCGTCGCCCGGCTGCGCGGGACCGACCATGGAGACGCCGGCCACCTTGCCCTGCACGGCGGCCAGCGCGTCGGTCGGCGGCACCGGCGCATCTTCCTTGTTGATGCGTCCGACGGTGAACGGAACCTTGGTGCCGGAGGTCGGATCGACGACGCCGGTGACGACCGTCTCCTGGAGGTGGAGCGCCACGGCGCTGAGCTTCAGGTCGACCGTGACGCTCTGCCCGGCCACGACGGCGATGCCGGCGCGCCGGGTGAGCGCAAAGCCGAGCCGGCGCGCCTCGACGGCGTGCGTGCCGGCCGCCACGCCGGTGATGGTGTATCGGCCTTCCTCGTTCGTGGCGGCACCGATGTTGGTTCCGACGACCGACACCGTGACGCCGCCGAGGGGAACACCCATCGCGGAATCAGTGACGACGCCGGTGATTCGTCCGGTCTGCGCGCGCGCCACGACAGCCATCGTGACGACGAGCGCCAACCCCCGGACGAGGGAGCGTACGCGGGGAACAAGCGGGGAAAACACGGTCGACCCTCCAGGAGATCGCGATTAGCCGTGTATACAAAAGGCGGGTGCGCGAACTTACCCCCGCGGTTGGGGGGTCGCAAGACAACGCCGGCTGCCTGGAGGGTGGCGCAGCCTCTATAGAGCGAGGCGGAGGAAGGACAGCGCGATGCCGTCGCGGTAGAAGTCCGGGACGCGCGCGTCTTCCTTGAACCCGAGATGCCGCAGAAGGGTGAGGACGTTGCCGATCGCCGGATCGTCGGGCATCTCGGCGAGGAGATACTGCGCCCCGGATTCGCGGAGCGCGTCGATCACGGCGTTCATGAGCCGCGGCCCGATCTCTTCCGAGCGGACGCCGGGGGCGAGCACGGCGGTGTAGAGCTTCGCGCCGTGCGCGGTGCCGGCGATCTCGCCGAACAGCGCGAGGCCGGCCACGGTGCCGTCGCGGGCGATGACGACGGCGCGGTGCTCGCGATCGCTGCCGCGTTCGGCCAGCGCGAGCACTTCGAGCGCGCGGTCGATGTACGGCGTGACGCCGAGCGCACCCATCAAAAGGACGCGCGTCCCCTGTGCATCTTCAGGCAGCAGGGGACGCGCGGGAACGTCGAAGTACCCGGACACGCGGCCTAGATGTGCAGTGCGCGGCCGAGCGTCGCGAGCGCCGCTTCCTTGGTGACTTCGGAGAGCGTCGGGTGCGCGTGCACCGTGACGCCGATGTCTTCCGACGAGCCGCGATACTCGAACGCGAGCACCACTTCGGCGATGAGCTCCGACACGTTCGGTCCGATCATGTGCGCACCGAGCAGCTCGTCCGTCTTCGCGTCGGCGATGAACTTCACGAAGCCCGTCGTGTCGCCCATCGAACGCGCGCGGCCGTTGGCGGAGAAGGGGAACTTGCCGGCGCGATACTCGCGGCCGCTCTCCTTCACCTGCTTCTCGGTGAGACCGACCGACGCGATCTCCGGCCACGTGTAGACGACGCCGGGGATCGACTTGTAGTGCATGTGGACCTTGTGGCCCGCGATCACTTCCGCCGCGACCACGCCTTCCTCTTCCGCCTTGTGCGCGAGCATCGGGCCCGGCACGCAATCGCCGATCGCGTAGACGTTCGGCAGGTTCGTGCGCATCTGATCGTCGACGAGGATCTCGCCGCGCTTGCCCATGTTGAGGCCGAGCGCCTGCGCGTCGATGCCTGCCGTCGCCGGACGACGGCCGACCGAGACGAGCACGTGATCGCCCTCGATGCGCTCCGTCTTCCCGTCCTTCTCGACTTCGATGAACACGCCCTTGTCGGTGCGGCCGCCGCCGGTCACGCGCGTACCGGTGCGGATGTCGAGACCCTGCTTGCGGAAGGTCTTCTCGGCTTCCTTCACGAGCTCGTCGTCCATGCCCGGAAGGATCGCCGGCAGGAGCTCGATGACGGTGACCTTCGCGCCGAGGCGCTTCCACACGGATCCGAGCTCAAGCCCGATCACACCGCCGCCGATGACGATGAGGTGCTCGGGCACCTTCGGGATCTTCAGCGCGCCGGTGTTCGAGAGCACGCGCTCCTCATCGAACTTCAGAAACGGGAGCTCAATCGGGCTGGACCCGGTCGCAATAATGACGTTCTTCGCCTGGTATGACGTGCCATCTGAAACTTCGACCAGGTTGCCCGGCTTGAGCGTACCCTTGCCCTTCGCCCAGGTGATCTTGTTCTTGCGGAACAGGAACTCGATGCCCTTGGTGTTCTGGCCGACGACGTCGTCCTTGCGCTTGAGCATCGTGTCGAGATCGAGCTCGATGCCGCCAAGCTTGATGCCGTGCGCGGCCGCGGAGTGCTGCGCGAACTCGTAATGCTCGCTCGAGCTGAGGAGCGCCTTGGACGGAATGCAGCCGACGTTCACACAGGTGCCGCCGAGCGTCTTGTCCATCTCGACGCAGACCGTGTTGAGGCCGAGCTGTGCGGCACGAATCGCGGCGACATAGCCGCCGGGGCCGCCGCCGATGACGACGACGTCGGCGGGGGTGGGGTTCGAAGTAGCCATGGATTGAATGTTAATTGCGTCATCCTGAGGAGCGAAGCGACGAAGGACCCCTGTGCGCCGAGGAGATCACCTCAGGGCCAAGGGGTCCTTCGCTGCGCTCAGGATGACGCGATGGTTTAGTCGATCAGCATCGAGCCGGGATCTTCCATCAGCTCCTTCACGCGGACGAGGAAGAGCACCGCCTGCTGGCCATCGATGATCCGGTGATCGTACGAGAGCGCGATGTACATCATCGGGCGAATCTCGACCTTGCCGTCGATCGCCACCGGGCGATCCTGCGTCTTGTGAAGACCGAGGATGCCGACCTGCGGGTAGTTGATGATCGGCGTCGAGACGAGCGAGCCGAAGACGCCGCCGTTGGTGATCGTGAACGATCCGCCGGTGAGGTCGTCCATCGTCAGCTTGCCGTCGCGCGCCTTCTTCGCGAGCCCGCTGATGTCGCGCGAGATCTCGAGCATCCCCTTCCGGTCGGCGTCCTTGATGTTCGGGACGACGAGGCCGGCGTCGGAGGCGACGGCGATGCCCATGTTCACGTAGTTCTTGTAGACGATCGAGTCGCCGTCGATCTGCGCGTTCACGGACGGATAGGCCTTGAGCGCCTGGACCGCCGCCTTCACGAAGAACGGCATGAACGAGAGCTTCACGCCGTGCTGCTTCTCGACGCGCTCCTTGAGCCGCTCGCGGAGCGCGATCACGGCCGACATGTCGATCTCGTTGAACGTCGTGAGGTGCGCCGTCGCATGCTGCGACTCGAGGAGGTGCTCGGCGATGCGCTTGCGGCGCGTCGTCATCTTCTCGCGCGTCTCGCGCTCGCCATTCGCGGCCGGACGCAGCGTCGGCGCGGGCGCCGGAGCAGCTGCGGCAGGCTTCGCCGGCTGCGCGACTTCAGCCTTCGGCTGGCCGCCGGCGGCTTCGATCACGTCGGGCTTGCTGACGACGCCGCCGCGTCCCGTGCCTTGCACGGAGCCGAGGTCCACACCCTTCTCGGCGGCGACGCGCTGCGCGGCCGGCGACGCACGCACTTCCGACGATGCCGGGGCGGCGGGGGCGGCAGCGGGCTTCGGCGCTTCAGCGGGCTTCGACGGCGCGGCGGCAGCGGCCGGCGCGGGAGCCGCCGCGGCGGCACCACTCTCGTCGATCTCGGCGAGGAGATCGTCGACCTTCACGATGTCGCCTTCGGCGTGCGCGCGCTTCGTGAGCACACCGCCGCTCATCGCCGGCACTTCCACCGTGATCTTGTCGGTCTCGAGCTCGACGAGCGTTTCGCCGGGCGCGACGGACTCTCCTTCCTTCTTCAACCACCGCGACACGGTTGCTTCCGTGATCGATTCACCGAGCGGCGGAACTTTGATGGCGGTCATAGTGCGGCTGGACGGGTAGACGGCTTGCGGTTTTAGATTCACCAAACGCCTCAATATAACGTATCCCGGTGCGCGCACTCACGATCTCCCAGCACGGTGGGCTCGAACAGCTCGAGTACCGCGACGATCTCCCGATTCCCGAGCTCTCGGGCCCCGACGACGTGCGCATTCGCGTCCGCGCGGCGGCCCTGAATCACCTCGACCTGTTCGTCCTTGGCGGGCTGCCGGGGATCACGATCACGCCGCCCTTCGTCGTCGGCTCGGACGTGTGCGGGGTCGTCGACGCGGTCGGGATCAACGTCACCTCCCTGCGCGCCGGCGATTACGTCGTCGTCAACCCGGGGATGGGCGACGGGACCTGCGAGTACTGCCTCGAGGGGGAGCAGCCGCTCTGCCCCCACTACAAGATCCTCGGTGAGCACGTCTCGGGGACGATGGCCGAGTATCTCGTGGTGCCCGCGAAGAACGCGCACCCGATTCCAGACGACGTGCCGCCGGAAGAAGCCGCGGCATTCCCGCTGGCGACGCTCACGGCGTGGCGGATGATCGTCTCGCGCGCGCAGGTCCGGCCGGGCGAGGACGTATTGATCTGGGGGATCGGCGGTGGTGTTGCGCTGGCCGCGCTTCAGATCTGCAAGAACCTCGGTGCGCGGACGTGGGTCGTCTCGTCGAGCGACGCGAAGCTCCGCCGCGCCGCGGAGCTCGGAGCGGACATCCTGCTCAACCGCAACGCGGGCGACGTCGGAAAGCTCGTGCGCGAGCAGACGGGGAAGCGCGGCGTCGACGTCGTCGTCGACAGCGTGGGGCAGGCGACGTGGAAGCAGTCGCTTGGCGCACTCGGCCGGCGCGGACGGCTCGTGACCTGCGGAGGCACGTCGGGACCGATGGTGGAGACGGACGTGCGCCGGCTGTTCTGGAATCAGTGGTCGCTGCTCGGATCGACGATGGGCAACGAGGTGGAGTTCGCGGCGATCGTCGCCGAGCTGCGCGCCGGACGGCTGCGTCCGCCGGTGGACAGTGTCTTTCCGCTCGAGGACGGGCGGAAGGCGTACGAGCGGCTGTCGAAGGGCGAGCAGTTCGGCAAGGTCGTGGTGCGCGTCTCGTGAGCGAGCACGCCAGGTACGAGCCGGACGAGGAGAAGGCGATCCGCGCGTCGTATGCGCGCGGGGAGTCGCCGGTCTGCCCCCGCGACGGGGCGACGATGACCGTGCGGAGCATCGGGGGCGGATCGTTCGGCCTCGGCTATGCACGGAAGCGGGAATGGCTGATTTGCCCGACCTGTCGTCGGAGCGTCATCTTCGACGTGAAGCGCGGAACCCGCACGTAGCCGGAAACCGCTAACATTCCGTCCATGTTCCAACAACAAGACACGACGAATTTCAGCGATCGTTTGCAGACGAGCGTCGCCCAGGTTTTGGGGCAGACGATTCCTGCGCTGCTTGGCGCGCTGGTCATCCTGTTCGCCGGCTACCTGCTCGCGAAGGTGCTCGAGAAGCTCGTCGAGCGCGGACTGCGGCGGATCCGGTTGAATCACATGCTCGAGCGCGGCGGCGTGATCCAGGCCGTCGAGCGCTCGGGGACGCATGTGAATCCGACGCGCGTGCTCGCGAACCTGGTGTTCTGGCTCGTGATGTTCACGGTGATCCTGCTCGCCGCGAACGCGCTCGGCCTCGACTCGCTGGCGAACGTGGTGTCGACGCTCGTGAGCTACATCCCGAGCGTGATCGCGGCGATCGTGATCATCCTGCTCGGTATCGTGCTCGGCGGGTTCGTGGGCGGATTGATCGCGGCGTCGGCGGGCGCGGTGCACGGCGGCCGCTTCCTCGCACGAATCGGCCGCGGCGGCGTGATCCTGCTCGCGATCTTCATGGCGCTCCAGGAACTGGGGATCGCGACGGACATCGTGACGACGGCGTTCGCGATCCTGTTCGGCGCGATCGCGCTCGCACTGGCGCTGTCGTTCGGTCTCGGCAATCGCGAGCTCGCCGGCGAGATCACGCGCGAGTGGTACGAGCGGTATCGGAAGGAGCGTGCGGAGACGCTCGCGCGCGAGGCGCAGGAAGAGGCGGAAGCCGAGGCGCAGATGGAGGAGGAGGAGCAGGAGGAGTGGCGCCGCTCGCATCCACAGTCGCAGCCGCCGGTGCCGCCCAAGCCTGTTCCGCCCACGGACGCGTCGTCGGACGGTTGAACTGCCGAAGTCCGCGAACGGACTGCCCGAACTCGCGAAGTAGGGCTGAGCTCGATGACCAGGGGGAAGGACATCAGCGCAGACGGATCGAACGGAGTTGTTTGAAGACGTGGAAAAAGGCAGGGATGAACGGAAGAACTGCATTGGTTTCTTCCGGTCATTCCTGCCTTTCCGCGTTTTCTTTTTCCCCGTGTTGAAGCCTTGGATGTATTCGAGCTCTGCCACGCGCGTTCGCGAGTTTGGGTGTTCGTTCG
>CBHWBX010000272.1:0-6490 GCA_966111935.1 uncultured Gemmatimonadaceae bacterium | reverse complement strand
GACATTGCGCTGCGCGATGTCCAAAAACTTCTGACCGTCCGACCCTTCCTCGTCGAGCAGCGAGAGCGCGTTGCGCGCGGCACCGACCGCATTGCCGACGTCGTGTCGCAAGGGGCCCGCGCCGAGCGCGCGCGAGCGACGCTCCAGGTCGGCGACGACATCGCGCAACCGCCGAATCGTTTCCGAGCTTCGCGAGGATCCTGAGTGGTTGGACATGCATTCTCGCTAATGCAGCATCTCTGCCAACTCACTCGTCATTGCATGGTGCCGCCGTATGATCCCCACGTGGGATGCAACGGCCGCACGGCACGCAGCTGTTCGACATAGGGCAGCACGAGCTCTCGGCGAAAGAAGTCGAGCATTCCTTCGCCGTCGTACTGCTCGCGGAACTGCACCGCGGTCATGTGCATGAGCATTCTGACATGACGGCCGAAGCTCTGTGGCGACGAGTAGTCCAGATGATTCGCGACGTTCGCCACCGAGAAGCCGGGATTCTCGAACAGCCGCGCCGCGCGCACGAGCCGAGCCGTGGCGAGGTACTGTTTCGGCGCCGGCAGGCGGGCGCGAAAGAATCGGCTCATGAGCGTGCTCGGCAACACCCCGAGGCGGCGAGCGAGCGCTCGAATGGTGGAGACGCGCGCGGGGAGGAGAAACAGCGCCTCGAAGAAGCGCCAGCAATCGGGCGAGACGCCGGCGAGGTCGACCGCAAGACGCCCGAGTGCTTCGCGCTGAATGTCTTCACCGCGTGCGGCGAGCAGATGGTTGCGCAGCTCGCGCCATCCGTCGGCGTCGCGGACGTCGACGACCTGGCGCACTCCCGTGGATCCGAGCGAAAGCACGGTGTGCGGCGTCGAGCGATCGAGCTGGGTGAGCAGTGCGATCGTCGGCACGCGCGGGAATTCCCGAACGAGCGCGGCGACGCCGGCGCGGGACGGTCCGTCGCATCGCGTGATCGAGAGGATCACCGCGCTCGCGCGATTCGACTTCAGATCGTCGACGAGCTCGGCGACGGTGTCGCGATGCAGCGCTCGATAGGAGCCCTCACCCGCCGCATCGACGCGCAGGCGTTCGGTGGGGGTGAGCATCGTGACGATGGGGAACGGATTCTTTGGAGCTTGCGCGGATGACTGCATGAAGCACCTCGCAAACGGAGGCGGGTGGGGAGAGCCTCCGTCGGCTCGGGTGCGTGACACAATAGCGAGCTCGAGTCATGCGTCCGTCATCGGAATTGAGTATATTTAGAACAGGTTGCCAACCGGGTAGTCGCGAGGCGAATTCTTCGAATGCTTCTCGAGGAAATTCCGGGCTCCATTGGGTGCGCTGCCAGGTAACGCCTGGGCGCTGCCGGCTTCGGCCGTCGGCGACGGACAGTGCCACAGAAAACACACCGCCGATGTCCGCAAGGGCAGGTAAGGGTGAAAAGGTGAGGTAAGAGCTCACCGCGCGGCTGGTAACAGACGCGGCAGGGTAAACCCCAGCGGGAGCAAGGCCAAATAAGCAGCGAGAGGCACCCACCTCGACCAAGACGCTGCGGGTAGGCTGCTAGAGAGCCCGAGTGATCGTGCTCCGAGAGGAATGACTGCCAGGCGCACGCGAGTGCGTCTTACAAAACCCGGCTTATAGGTTGTCGACCTACGGCGCACTCTTCTCGGGTGCGCCGTTCTCTCTTTCTGGGTCGGCTCAGAACGGCTCGTCTTCGTGTGCGCCGCCGCGGCGCTCCATCACTCGCGGCGCCTGCATGAATCCATGCGACGGGATCCAGCGGCCGGAGAAGACCTGACGCAGAGCGCGCCAGATCAGGCGGACCATCACGACGAGGCCACAGAGCAGTACGAGCGCGACGACGAGCGTGATGACCGGATGGTGCCAGATGGCGATCGCGA
Organism: uncultured Gemmatimonadaceae bacterium; assembly: GCA_966111935.1. Taxonomy (GTDB): domain Bacteria; phylum Gemmatimonadota; class Gemmatimonadetes; order Gemmatimonadales; family Gemmatimonadaceae; genus JAQBQB01. The sequence goes on along the minus strand of CBHWBX010000272.1, from coordinate 4,607 downwards.
CGGTGCTGACGACCGCGAGCTCGGTGACGTTCGCAACCCCATTCGTCAGCGGCTCGGGCGACGCATCGATCGCGTAGCGAAGCCCGAGCTTCGTGGTATGGGTCGTCACGGCAAGGCCACCGCCAAGGAGGGCGGCGATGAGGACGATGACGGGATCACCGTGCCAGACCGTCGCCGCGGCGAGCACGGCGGCGGCCGGTGGACGGATCAGGCTATGAAGAGTTTCCCAGGCGGAGGCGACGCCCGGGATGAGCGTCGCGATGAACTCGACGGAAAAGAGCGCGATCGCGACGCCGATCACGCCGACATTCGCGAACGACTCGATCGTCGTCGGCACGTGCGAGACCCAGCCGAAGCGCACCGCGAGCCCGGTGACGGCAACCGCCGCGTACAGATTCAGACCCGCCGCATACGCGAGTCCAAGGCCCTGAATGAGCGTGATGAAGCCCAGCACAGCGACCGTCTCCTTTCCTCCCCATCGGCGGGAGGTGGTGAGCCTCAGTGAAACGCGCCGGGCGGGACGCGCAACGTCAGTCGAGCAAACGCAACGGCATCACGAGGGTGAGGTACGACGCCGGATCAGCCCAGCCTTCCGGCTCGAGCGTCGCCGCGCGTTCTGGCGCCTTGAACGTCAGGCGCACCTCGTCCGTCGGAATGTATCGCAGGATCTCAAGGAGATAGTTCGCGTTGAAGCCGATGTCGAGGGGATCACCGGTGTATCGGATCGCAAGCTCATCGTTCGCTTCGCCGAGGTCGGGCGTCTGCACGCTGAACTTGAGCATGCCGGCGTTGAACGAGAGCCGGATGCGGTGCGTCTGATCCGACGCGATGATCGACATACGGCGCAGCGCGCTCGTGAGCGCTTGACGGTCGGCGATCGCGACCCGGTTGTTGTCCTTCGGAATGACCTGGTCGTAGTTCGGATACGGCCCTTCGATCAGACGCGTGAACACCGCGGTGAACGGGGACCGGAAACCGAGATGGTTCTCGCCCTTCGCGATCTCCAGCTCTTCGTCTTCCGGAAAGAGGCGGCGGATCTGCTCGAGCGCCTTCGGCGGAACGATGAGATCACTCGCCGGGGCGCCGCTCGACTTGATCGGCATCTCCATCTTCGCGAGGCGATGGCCGTTCGTGGCGACCATGCGCATCATCTCCGGCTTCAGCTCCCACAGGACGCCGTTGAGGATCGGACGGCTCTCTTCGGTCGAAACCGCGAACGACGTGTGTGAGATGAGCTTCTGGAGGTCGCCGGAGCGGATCCGCCAGCTCTCGTTGAAGCGCACGTTCGGGAACGCCGGAAACTCGTCGCGCGGCAGGCCGAGGATCTTGAAGTGCGACCGGCCGCAATCGAGCGTCACGCGCTGCTCACCGGCGGCGGCGATGCGCACCGGTGCCGGCGGAAGCTCGCGAGCGATCTCGCTCAGCTTCTTCGCGGGAATGGTGATCGCACCGGCCGTCTCGACGTCGGCGGCGACTTCCGTGGTCACGGCGATGTCGAGGTCAGTCCCCGACAGGCGAATGCCCTTGTCCGTGGCCTCGACGAGGATGTTCGCGAGGACCGGCAACGTGGTCTTTGCCGGAATGCTCGCGGTGACCGCGGCCAGACCTTCCTGCAACTTTTCCCGGGAGATCGTAAACCGCATCGGGTTTCCTCTGCTTCCTGTACGGTGTGCTGAACGGGCGAGTGGTGAGTCCGTGCTGCCGAGGAATCACCGCGTTGTGCAAAAGGGCGAGCGTCTAGTAGTTCTCTTTATTAATGCAATTAACTAGTAGACGTAGTAGAGCTGTGCGTAGCCGTGGAAAACCGCTGGAACTTACATCAAATCAATCGCTTCGCCTATAGCCGGACGTGTGGATCGGCTGTGGGGAAAGAGAGTTCTCCAGATCCGGATCCGCCGCGGCGTGGAAGAAGCTGGAAAACCTCGGCGCGGCGACGGAAAAAGCCGGGGAAAACTGTGGAAAAGAACGCGGTCCATGTTCAATTCCGCAGCGCTTCCAACGCGACCTGAATCTTCCCGACGCGCTGCGCGAACGAGGGGTCTTCCTTCATCATCGCCGCGACGCGCTCCAGGCTGTGGATCACCGTCGAGTGATCGCGCCCACCGAACGCCGCACCGATCTCCACGAGCTGCATCCCCAGAAGCTCGCGCATGAGGTACATCGCGACCTGGCGGGGGATCGTGAGATTCTTGGTACGCGTCTTCGAACGGAGCCCTTCGGTCGTGACACCCCAATCCTTCGCGACGGCCTGCTGGATCGCGTAGGTGTTGAGCGCCGAGCCGGCGGGCGGCATTCCCTCGGCGGCCTTCAGCTTGTCGCGCAGCGCGTCGCGCGCGACGTCCACGGTGATCTCGCGGTGCTTGAGCGACGCGAAGGCGAGGAGCTTGATGATCGACCCCTCGAGCTCACGGACGCTCGACCGGACATTCTCGGCGATGAACCGGATGACCTCTTCGGGGATGGTAAGCTCGAGGTGATCGAGCTGCGCCTTCTGTCGAAGAATGGCGATGCGGTGCTCGAGATCGGGAAGCTCGATGTCGGCGACCATGCCCCACTGGAAGCGGGAGACGAGTCGGGCCTCGAGGCCGGGGATCTCCGAGGGCGGGCGATCGCTCGTGAGGACGATCTGGCGGCCGCCTTCGTAGAGCGCGTTGAACGTGTGGAAGAACTCCTCCTGCATCGCTTCCTTGCCTTTCAGGAAGTGGACGTCGTCGACGAGGAGGAGGTCGGTCTCGCGGAAGCGCCGGCGGAAATCGGCGGTCGTGCGATTCTGGATCGCGGCGACGAGCTCGTTGGTGAACTGCTCGGTGCCGATGAAGGTGACGCGGGTCTCGGGCTTCCGCTGGACGATCTCATGGGCGATGGCCTGCATGAGGTGCGTCTTTCCGAGTCCGGTGTCGCCGTAGATGAAGAGCGGGTTGTAGACCTTGCCGGGCGCCTGGGCGCAGGCGTGCGCGGCGGCCGCGGCGAGCTCGTTCGACTTACCGATGACGAAGTAGTCGAACGTGTACCGGTCGCTCAATGGTGGCGTGTTGGCGCCGCCATTCTGTTGCGCCGCCTGTGCCTTTTGCGGCGGCGGAGCGACGAAGAGATCCATCTGCGGCCGAGCCTTCCGTTCCTCGGTAACGCGGAAGACGACCGCTAGAGGGTGGCCGAGGGCGACCGGCGCGAGCCCGGCCAGCAGGTCGGCGTGCTTCGACTCGTTCCAGTCGGCGGCGAACTGGTCGGGTGCGCCGACAAAAATCGTATTCCCGTCGAGCGACAGCGCCTCGGTCGGCTCGAGCCAGGTCTTGAACGTCTGCTCGGGGAGCTCTTGACGAGCCCGATCGAGCAGGCGGCTCCAAGCTTCGTGGGCGGTGAGCGTCATGTACGGGGCAGCGTGGAAAACCGAGGCGGGGGAGCGAAGCTAGAGGCGAAATGTGGAAAAGGCAAATGGGATCGGGGGGTGGGGATCTGGGATCGGGATTGACCCCCGAAAGAGGGCCTCGCCGTGCGTTTTCCCGATCCGCGCTCCGCGATCCCCGATCCTCACTTGATCTATCTCCTGACCCTAAATAGCTTTATCGACTGCACCGCAGCTTCGTTCGTACCGTTTTTGGAGTGGCACATGGGTAAGCCGACGTATCGTCCCCGCAACAAGCGCCGGATCAAGACGCATGGATTCCGCGCGCGCATGGAAACCAAGTGGGGACGTGAAGTTCTCAGCCGCCGTCGCAAGAAGGGGCGGAAGCGCCTCACCGTTAAGCTGCCAGACAAGTACGCAGGCGCGTAACGACGGCTTCGGCTTTCCGCGTCGCCATCGGCTTACGCGGGGCTCCGATTTACAGACCGTCATTCGAGAGGGGAAGCGAATTCGGACCGTACATCTCGATGTCCGGGTCCTCGCTTCCCCTCTCGGCATTCCGCGCATTGGTATCGTCGTGCCGCGTCACAAGCATTCCGCCGTCGATCGCAACCGGCTGAAGCGCCGGCTTCGCGAGCTTGCTCGTCTCGAGCTGCTCCCGATGCTGCGCGCGCTGCCCGTCGGTGACGGTGGCTCGGCGCCGGACATCGCGATTCGCGCCCGGCGCGAAGCGTACGATGCGCCGTTCGATGCCCTGAAAACGGACGTTCTGACGATCGCCAGCCGGACGCGGCCTGAAACGCAGCCATGAGGATGGTGCGTACGGCGCTCAGTAAAGCGCTCATCCTCCTCGTTCGCGGGTATCAGGTTTCTCTGAGCCCGCTCCTCCCAGCAGCGTGCCGTTATTATCCAAGCTGCTCCGCCTACGCCATCGAAGCGCTGGAAAAGCACGGCCCCCTTCGTGGCAGCTGGCTGGCGGCGCGCCGTATCGCGCGCTGTCACCCGTTCCGCCCGGGCGGCTATGACCCGGTTCCCTAAGCGCACTTCTCGCCTGCATGGATAGACGCACTCTTCTCGCGCTCGCGCTGATGGCGGTCGTGATCATCATGACGCCGCTCCTCTTCCCGTCGGCGAAGCGTCCGACACCGACGGTCACGCGCGACTCCGTCACCGCTCCCGCCACAGCGGCCACCGCCGCGAGCGCCACCGCGCCGACGCCGACCGCGACGACGCAACCGACGATCGGGGCCGCGACGAACCCCGC
>CBHWBX010000271.1:0-6501 GCA_966111935.1 uncultured Gemmatimonadaceae bacterium | reverse complement strand
CGATGCGGACCGGGGAGAGGATCTTGGTATCGTCCACGCCCTTGGCGAGCTCGCGGAGAAGCGCAACAAGGGCACGCCGCACGGCTATGGTGCCGCGGGGACCTCGAAGAAAGCGCGCCGTCTCGCCACGCCGGAGGACATCGAGCGGGCGAAGGAGCTGCGCGAGCAGGACGAGGACGCGCGGCGCAAGGCGCAGGAGCGTGTGAAGGCGAACGATCTGCTGATGAAGCTCTCGGACGCCGAGTGGCAGTGGGATCGCAAGAAGCTCACGCTCTATTTCACCGCCGACAAGCGCGTCGATTTCCGCGCGCTCGTGCGCGAGCTCGCGTCGATGTTCCGGACGCGCATCGAGCTGAAGCAGATCGGCGTGCGCGACGAAGCGAAGCGCCTCGACGGCATCGGTCGCTGCGGCCGGCAGTACTGCTCGTCGTCGTGGCTTCCGGAGCTCCGCCCCGTGAACCTCGGCGTCGCGAAGGATCAGCGGCTGTCGCTCAATCCGTCGCAGATCTCCGGGGCGTGTGGACGGCTGATGTGCTGCCTGCGCTACGAGCACGAGTTCTACGTGCAGAGTCGCAAGCGCTTTCCGAAGGAAGGAAAGCTCGTCAGAACGAAGAAGGGCGAGGAGAAGGTCATCGCGAACGACATCTTCCGCGAGCGCGTGACCCTGCGCGCGGACGATGGTGAGCAGCGCGTGATCACGCTCCTCGAGCTCCGCGAGGAGGCCGACGCCGCGGGTGCGCCGCTGCCGATCCCCGCGCCGAGCACCGCGACGGCGACGATCGACGAGCACGAGGACGAGCAGCTCGATGAGATCGAGCACGAGTCGGCGGACGAAGCCGAGGAGCTGGCGCCGGTGGTGATGAAGTCGGCACAGGCGGGTCCGGTGCCGGGCGAAGGCGTGCCGGTCGGCGAGAACGGCGTGCGAAAGCCGCATCGTCGTCGCGGCCGGCGTGGCGGCCGACGGAATCGTCCGGGCAATCGTGGACCGCGCGACGGCGACAATACTACAGGCGCCGAGGGCGGCGCCGACAACACGGGTGAGGGGGAGTAGTGGGCAAGTTCTATCTGACGACGGCAATCGACTACGCGAACGGTGAGCCGCACGTCGGTCACGCGTACGAGAAGATCGGCGCCGATGCGATCGCGCGATATCACCGTCTGCGCGGCGACGACGTGTATTTCCTGACTGGGCTCGATGAGCACGGCCAGAAGGTCGCGCAGGCCGCGGCCGACCGTGGCGTGACGCCGCAGGCGTTCGTCGACCGGATGACCGAACGCTTCGAGGCGATGTGGTCGAAGTTCCTCGTCTCGTACGATCGCTTCATGCGGACGACCGCACCCGATCACAAGCGCGGCGTGCGCGCGCTGATCGAGCGCATCCACGACAGGAACCCGGACGACTTCTACGAGAAGTCGTACGAGGGCTGGTATTGCGTCGGCTGCGAGCTGTTCAAGCGCGACGACGAGATCGTCGACGGGAAGTGCGTGCTGCATCCGACGCGCGAGCTGCAGTGGACGACGGAGCGCAACTGGTTCTTCCGCCTCACGCGCTACGAGCCGTTCCTGCGCGAGCTGTTCGCCCGGCGTCCGGAGTTTCTCTCGCCGGAGACGCGCCGCAACGAGATCCTCGCGCTGCTCGACAGCGGCCTCGAGGACATCTCGATCACGCGCGCGCGTCTCACGTGGGCGATTCCCTTCCCGATCAAGACGAGCACCGGCGAAGAACAGGGCACGTGGGTCTGGTTCGACGCACTGCCGAACTATCTGACGGCGACCGGATTCCCCGAGCCAGGCTACGAGAACCGCTGGCCGGCGCAGCTGCACGTGATCGGCAAGGACATCACGCGCCTGCACACGGTGATCTGGCCGGCGATGCTCCAGGCGGCCGAGCTGCCGCTCCCCGACCGCGTCTGGGCGCACGGCTTCGTGCTGCTCGGCGGCGAGCGTTTCAGCAAATCGTCAGGCGTGCGCCTCGACCTGAATGAAGCGCTCGATCGTTACGGCGCCGACGCGCTGCGCTATTTCCTGCTGCGTGAAGTGCCGTTCGACGCCGACGGGACGTTCTCGTACGAGCGGTACGACGATCGGTACAACGCCGATCTCGCGAACGCGCTCGGCAATCTGGCGAGCCGCGCGATCTCGATGGTCGAAAAGTATTTCGACGGTGCCGTGCCGAGCGCGGCGCGTGGCGCGCTCGACGAGGCCGATGCCGCCGATCTCGCCGAGTATCACGCGGCGATGGACGGCAGCCGCGGCTACCTCCTGCACGAGGGACTCCGCCGCGTTTTCGCGACGGTGACGCGCGGCAACGAGTTCGTGCAATCGAGCCAACCGTGGGCGCTGGCGAAGGATCCCGCGAAACGCGGCGAGCTCGAGGCCGTGCTCGCGTCGATCATTCGACAACTCGCGCGTCACGCGATCCATCTCGCGCCGTTCATGCCGGTGAAGGCGCAGGAGCTGTGGGAGCAGATCGGCGGGCAGGGTCAGGTGGCCGATCAGCGATTCGCGAACGTCAGTTCGCTGGATGTTACGGGGTGGAAGGTGGCGAAGGGTTCGCCACTCTTTCCGAAGCCGGCGCCTGCGTCTGCATCCAACTGATAAAACCAAAGACGCGGAACTGACGGAAAACACGGAAGAAACTACGCCAAGAAAAACGCGGAATCTCGACTCGAGATTCCGCGTTTTCTGTTTCTTCCGGGACTTCAGTTCAATCCGTTCGATCCATCAGCGTCACGGAGTCTTCGTCGGCACCGGCTGCGCGGGCGCTGACGGCTTGCTGAAATCCACCGTCGGCGGCGGTCCCGATGCCGAGGCGGTCGCGGTGAAGTACTTCCGCTGCTTGGCGCCGGTGACCTTGGCGGTGATCACCGCCGGGAACTGACGGATGTACGCGTTGTATGCGTTCACCGCCTGGTTGTAATCCTGGCGCGAAACGGCGATGCGATTCTCGGTTCCGGTCAGCTCATCCTGCAGCTGCCGGAAGCTCTGGTCGGCCTTGAGCTGCGGATATGCTTCGACGGAAACCATCAGGCGGCCGAGCTGACTGGTCAGCGCCTGGTTGGCGTTGGCCATCTGCTCGGGATCGCCGGTCTTGATCGCGTCGACGAGGCCCGAGCGCGCCTTCGCGACTTCGATGAACACTTCCTCTTCGTGCTGGGCGTAGCCCTTCACCGTGTTCACGAGATTCGGAATGAGGTCGGCCCTGCGCTGCAGCTGCACCTCGATCTGACTCTGCGCCGCGCTCGCCTGCTCGTCGAGCGTCTGGATGCGGTTGTACCCGCATGCGCCCAGCGGCAGCAACAGCAGAAGTGAGAGCCAGCGTTTCATTGATCTACTCCTTGTGGGTGGACGGCGGCCCGTGGTTCGCGGCCGCTCGGGAAATACTACGACAAAATCGCGACGCGCGTTCCAGTCAGGTGGCGGGCTGGTAGCGGTCGAGATAGCTCACGAGCTGCTCCATGCCGTGCAGATACCCGCCGATCACGCCCGGCGCGTCGGCCGCCTTGAGCGGCGCTTCGCCGCGGACGTGGCGCACCACGCGGACGAACGGAGCAGCGTCGAACGAGGCCAGGGCCGCCGCTTCCTGCGCCATCGCGACGTTGTCCTTCGGCGGAACGGCGCCCTGGAGACGCACGAACGCGCGCAGGATGATCATGATCGCGCTCGCGCTCGCGCCGAGCAGCTCGATCTGTCGCTCGGGATCGTTGCCGGAGGCGAGCACGCCCTGCCGCAGGCGCAACAGCTTCCCCATCGCTTCCTGCTCGAGCTGCAGACGCAGATCGCTCGCCGCGACGCGAATGCCGTCGAACGGTGCTTCACCGTGCAGCACTTTGTGTCGCTCGAGGATGTCGGCGTACTCCATCGGGAAGATGTCGGACGAGCCGCGCCATTCCGACGTCGTGAGCGTGAGCGGTGCCGGATTCCCCGCCTCGGCCCACGCACGCGCCGCGGCCGACGCTGCGGCGAGGCGCGAAGCGTCGAGCGAGTCGACGATCACGAGGACGTTGTAATCGGAGCGCTTGGCGATGTGCTCGCCCGCCGCGGCCGATCCGTACAGCACCACCGAGCGCAGCGCGTCACCATACGCGGCACGCAACTGTGAAACGAGTTCGTCGAGTGTCATTCGCGCCATGGGTCACCAGGATCCGCTAGAGCCGCCGCCGCTGAAACCACCACCGCCGCCAAAGCCACCGAATCCACCGCCGCCGCCTCCCCCGAAGCCGCCACCGCCGCCAAATCCTCCCCCCCCCCATCCCCCACCGCGTCCTCCGCCGCTCGGGAGGAAGATCGGGAGACATCCGCCGCGGCGGCGACCGCCGCCGAGCATCGAGAGGATGACGAAGAGGATGATGACGTACACGAACGGCGGAATGCCGCCGCCGCTGGAGCGGCGCTGCGCCGTCTGGCGCGGTGCGACCGGCGCCTGGAAGGTGCTGTCGACCGTGAAATGAAATTCGTTCGCGAAGCGCTCGGCGACGCGCAGCGTGGCGAGCTCGATTCCATCGCCGTAGTCCTGGCGCTGGAAGAACGGAATCATCTCGTCGCGAATCGCGCCGGTCGTCGCGTCGGTGATGAATCCTTCGGCGCCGTTGCCGGTCTCGATGCGCAGATGGCCGCGTCCGTCGGCGCTCGTCTCCTTGGGGACGACGAGGATGATGACGCCGGTGTTGCGCGCGGGATCGCCGGGCTTGCCGTTCCCGCCGACCTTCCACTGCCGGCCGATATTCAGGCTCACTTCCTCGATCGGGCGACCGCCGAGATCGGGAAGCGTGACGACGACAATCTCGCCGCCCGATTTGGCGCGGACGTCGTCGATGATGCTCGTGATCGTCGCCGCACGATCGGCGGGGATCACATGCGCGAAGTCGTTCACATAGCCGACGGGCGCGGGGATCTGAAGTCCCTGCGCACCGATGCCGAAGAACGCCGCGAAGAGGAGGACCAGCGTGCGAAGAAGCACTGCGTGAAGGCTAGAGGAACGGCCGCGGGCGCGAAAGGTCAGCGGTGCCCGAGCCGGACGTCGGGGCGGTCGATGAGCGCGTTGACGAGTCGCGCCGAGAATTCCTGAACTTCCTCGTTGGTGAGCTCTGCCTGACTTACGAGATATCCGCGCACGAGTGTCAAAAGGGCGGCGATCCCGAGCCCGAGCTCGATCGGCGCGAGCGCGTGGGCCAGAGCGACCCACAGCTGGCCGTTTCGATCGCCCGCGGACGCCGCGGTCAAAAAGGCGCCGTGCAGCCCGTGCACCGTACCGAGCGCGCCGACGAGCACCGCGACGATGGCAAGCGTCGGAAGATACTGCATGCGGCGCGTCAGACGCGGGAGCACGTGCAGCGCCGCCGCCTCGGCGACGTTCTGGAGATCGCTCTCGTCGCGGCTGCGGCTACGCAGGATCAGGAGGCCGATGTCGGGGAGCGGGGCCGCGGACGCCGCGCACAGCTTGATCGCTTCGTCGATCTTGCCGCCGCGCACGAGCTGGATGACCCGCTCGATGAACGCGCGGCCCTTGTTGCGCGACCGCACCACAATGACATACAGCCGCTCGACGATCACGAGCAGCCCAGCGATGCCGACGAGGAGGATCAGCAGCATTGCCGGTCCTCCTTCAGAGTACCATCCAAAGGCCGAGCTCATGTCGTTCGCGATCGGGTGAGTGTCGGTAGCGGGCTGGGGTGCAAGACGTATGCCCCCCAGGACCCCGTGGCACACGGTGCCTAGCACATTGTGTCACAAGGGTTTGTGAGGTTCAAGCAAAAGACGTAACTTTATAGGATAGGACGCCCCTGTAGGGCTCCCGCCTCCCTCCCTGCCATGACATCCATCTTCGGTCGCTCTCTCGCTCTCGTTGCAGCGCTGTGCCTCGGCACCGCGTGCTCCCAGTCCGATGCCGCCAAGGTAAGCCAGAAGTCGGAAACCGCGGCTGCCGTGACGGCGACGGCAAACGGATCGCTCGCGACGACGGGCGCGGCCGGTGTGCGCGACAGCATCACCGACAAGGCCGACCGCGGACGCATCACCGGCGATACGTCGGCGAAGGTGTGGGTGATCATGATCAGCGACTTCCAGTGCCCGTACTGCAAGCAGTGGCACGACACGTTCTTCGCGCCGCTCATGCGCGACTACGTGAACACGAAGAAGGTGCAGATGGCGTTCATCAACTTCCCGCTCAGCATGCATCCGAACGCGGTGCCGGCGGCGGAGGCGGCGATGTGCGCGTCGGTGCAGAACAAGTTTTGGCCGATTCACGACGCACTGTTCGCGGCACAGGAGCAGTGGGCGGCGCTCCAGGATCCGTCGGCCAAGTTCGCCGAGATCGCGGGGAAGATTCCGGGGCTCGATCTGAATCGCTGGAAGGGATGCATGGCGCAGCATCAGACGCTGCCGCTCGTGCAGGCCGATCGCGATCGCGCGCGTCAGGCCGGCGCGCAGTCGACGCCGCCGGTCGGCGGCGGGGGGGCGCGTGTCGGCGGGGGGGGACAGGCTCTGGAGGGCGCGGGAGAG
>CBHWBX010000270.1:0-6512 GCA_966111935.1 uncultured Gemmatimonadaceae bacterium | reverse complement strand
GCCCGGCGACGATCGCGCCGTGATTCGCCAGCTGCGCGAGCATGGCCTCACCTCGGCGCCCCTCTCGGCGTGCTACCACGGGCGCCCGCGCCAACAGGGTCTGCTGCTCGGCTTCGGCGGCTTCGACGCGCGTACGCTGATCGAGGCAACGAGCACGCTGGCGGATGCGCTGCGCGCGGCACGATGATCGTCGCGCAGCATCGGAACCAAGATCACGGCCGCGCGACGTCGATCTCACGCGGCGGCTCGACCACCGGCTGCGTCCCCTCGAGCACGATCTGCTCGAAGTCGAGCTCACGCTCGAGCGTCGCCATGACGTCGTCCCCGATCGTGCCTTCATCGCGCAGCTGGACGAGCGCGCGGCGTTCTTCCGCGATCATCGCTGCCCGCAGTCGCCCATATTCCGCCGCGCGCAGCTCGTCGAGCGTGCCGCCCTGATGCGAGGGCGGTGACGAGACTACGTGGCCATGTTCGCCTTCGTCCGGACTGAGTCCCGGCCCGCGCGCTTCCTGGGCCGCCCAGCGGCGCGCGCGCTGGCGGGAGCGCTGTCGCAGATAGCGTACGACCTCTGGATACGGCACATGCTCCTTCCCGACCTTGTCGAGCGCGCGCAGCGCGGCCTCGGCCGACACGAGTCGTGCGTGCGCCTCCTCGTCGTCCGCTCGACTGTCGCTGTGCAGACCGAGCGCGCGCGCGAGCGGACGCAGCGTCGGCGACTGGATCACCAGTGAAGTGAGGATGACGCCGAACGTGATGAAGATGATGCGGTCTCGCGCGGGGAACGGCCGACCTGCCGCCGTCGCCATCGGCAGCGCGAGGGCGATCACGAGCGAATCGCCGCCGCGTACGCCGGCCCATCCGACGAACGCCACAGATCTCCAGCCGGGCAACGGCTCGTGACTGTGGCGCAGCCAACGGTCGAAGCGACGTCCGACGGCGGTGCTGGGAAACACCCACGCGACGCGCACGACAACGAGGCAGGCGAATATCACGAGCACCTCGCGGATCAGCGGTTCGATTGCCGAGCTGCTCAGATCCTGGATGACGAGCGGGATCTCGATCCCGACGAGAATGAAGGCGAGCGACTCGAGCAGAAAGGTCGTCACGGACCACATGCTCCTGATCTGCACGCGCGAGCTCGGCCGGAGCAGCGCGGGGCTGCGGCGCGCGACGTACATCGCCGTGACGACCACCGCGATGACGCCCGAGCAGTCGAGCGCTTCGGCGGTCAGATAGACGCCAAACGGCGTGAGCAGCGAAACCGTGGCATCGGTGACGTCGATGGTCTGCGTCAACCGGCGCAACCGGGTCACGACGACGCCGAAGACGAATCCGATCGCCGCGCCGCCGAGTGCCACGACGAAGAAGTCTCCGGCCGCTCTCCATGGTGAAAATACGCCCGTGACCGCCGCGGCGACGCCGAGGCGATACAACACGAGCGCGCTCGCGTCGTTGAGCAGCCCCTCACCCTCGAGGATCCGTTCGATCTCCCGCGGCATCGGCGTCGACCGCATCACCGAGAGCACGGCGACCGGATCCGGCGGTGACACGATCGCGCCGAGCGTGAACGCGGCCGCCCAGGTGAATATCGGGTCGATCGCCCGAACGACGACGGCGACTGCCACGGTCGAAATGACGACGAGCAGGATCGCGAGGCGAAGAATCGGCCCCGACGACCGACGGAAGTCGCGAAGCGGGAACAATGCCGCGGCCCAGTAGAGGAGCGGCGGCACGAACACCAGAAAGAGCAGGTCCGGCCGCAGCCGCACGCGCGGCACGTTCGGAATGGCGGCGAGCGCGAGGCCGCCGAGCACGAGCAGCGTCGCGTAGGGGAAACGCCAACGGTCGGCCAGGACGCGTAGTCCGGTCGACACGGCCAGCATGAGCAGGATGAGGTCGAGACCGCCCGTAAGCGTTACTTCGTCAATTGTGATCGCAGCGGCCGGAAGCCGGCGCGAAGATCATCCACCAGTAGCTGCGGCGTCTCCCACGCCGCGAAGTGAATTCCCGTGTCGTGGTGCTTGTAGTAGATGAGCTTCGGGTACGCACGCTTCGCCCAGCTCTCCGGCGCAGTGTAGATCTCGCCCGCGAAGGCGCTCACCGCGACGGGAATCTGTACGCCGCGCGCGTCGAAGAAGCCGCCCTTCGCGGGGAGCTGCGCCGCTTCCCAGTAGAGGCGTCCGGACGACACGCCGGTGTCCGTCAGCCAGTACAGGGTGAGATTGTCGAGGATGTCGTCGCGCGTGAGCCCTGCGGGCTTGCCCTCGAAGACGCGGGCGATCAGCGCTTCACTCGTCGCGTCGTGGTCGAGCATCCAGGCGGCGAGGCCGATCGGTGAGTCGGCCAGCGCGTACAGCGTCTGCGGCCGGTTGTTCATCTCGATCGCGTAGCCGAGTCCCTTGTTGTAGAAGAAGTCGAGCTGCTTCCAGGCATTGAGCTCCTCGGGCGTCAGCGTCGACGGCGGCGACTGATGGGCGGCGAGTGCTTTGGCGATCTCGGGTGGTACGGTCGCCGGCATGTTGGTATGAATACCAAGAAGCCCCGGCGGCTGCTTCAGCGCCATGAGCTCGGAGACCGCGTTCCCCCAGTCGCCACCCTGCGCGACGAACTTCTGGTAGCCGAGTCGATGCATGAGCGTCACCCAGGCGTCGACGATCTTCGGCGGGTTCCAGCCGACCGTCGTCGGACGCGCGGAGAAGCCATAGCCGGGGAGCGACGGGATCACGACGTCGAACGCGTCGGCCGCGGTCCCGCCGTGCGCCGTCGGATTGGTGAGGGGATCGATGATCTTGAGCTGCTCGATGATCGAGCCCGGCCAGCCGTGGGTGATGATGACCGGCAGGGCGTTCGGCAGCTTCGACTTCACGTGAATGAAGTGGATGTCGAGTCCGTCGATGTTCGTGACGAACATCGGCAGGGCATTCATCCGCGCCTCGACCTTGCGCCAGTCATACTGATTTCCCCAGTACGCGGCAAGCTGCTGCATCGTCGCGAGCTGCACGCCCTGCGTCGCATCCTTCACGAGCTCGCGGTCAGGCCACCTTGTCGCGCGAATCCGGCGCTTCATGTCGGTGAGATCGGCGTCGGACGCGTGGAACTTGAAGGGCCGTATCGCGGGCTCGCCGGCTGCGGTCGCTTCGCCGCTCTCGAGCATGGCGTCGGTCATCGTGCGGAGCCTCGCCGATAGACGGGCAAGTCCAAGCGGGCCGGCGACCAGACTCGTCGCGACGGCGCCGCAGAAACGGCGGCGATCGAGATCAGAGATCTCTGACATAGTGAGCCCTCGGGCGAACGGCCAGGCGCGCATGGTATCGCCCCGGCCCGGTACCAGGACATGCGCACTTCGTCTCATGCGGCCGCGACGGCTGGTGGAGGACCTTCGATATCCGACGAAGGTCCCAGGCGCCTCCATCGCCTGCGGCGCTAACATGCTGCCGCACGCCAACGGAGCAACGCGTGGGAATCTCGGCGCAGCCCGCCATCCGCACGAAGTTCTGCACCATCGACGGTCTGTCGATCAGATATGCCGAAAGCTCCGGGGGCGACTTCGACGCGCTCCTGCTCAGTCCATGGCCGGAGTCTCTCTACGCGTTCGAGCCGACCTGGTCGCGCCTCGCCGAACACGCGCATCTCGTCGCGATCGATCTCCCCGGCTTCGGGCACTCCGAGGGTCGCCGGGATCTCTTCTCACCCCGAGCGATGGGCGAGTTCCTGGTGCGCGTCGCCGATGCGTTCAAGCTCGACGCCCCGCATGTCGTCGGACCGGACGTCGGTACCGGGGCGGCACTCTTCATGGCGGCGCTGCACTCCGAACGCATTACGAGCGCCGTCGTCGGAAGCGGCGGCGCGGCGTACCCGCTCCAACTCGGCGGCGTGCTGAAAGAATGGGTCGAGGCGCCGAACCTCGATGCCTATCGAACGATGGATCCGACGACGCCCGTCGTGAATGCGATGGCCTCACTGGAACGATACGTACTGTCCGACGCGGCGCGGCAGGACTACCTCGCGGCCTACGTCGGCGATCGGTTCGTCGAATCGATGCGCTACGTGCGCACCTATCCGACCGAGCTCCCGGTCCTCGCCGATCTGCTGCCGCGGATCGAGACGCCGACCCAAGTCATCGCCGGCGACCACGATCCGGCCGTGCCGCCGGTGAACGGCGAGTTTCTCTGCGCGCGGCTGCCGAGATGCGCGCTCGACATCATCGACGCCGGGCATTTCACCTGGGAGGATGCCGCCGACGAATACGCGCGCATCGTCACCAACTGGTGGGACGGCGGCTATCGCACGGTGAGAGAATAGTCGGGAGCGTTTGCGCGCCGGGCGCGGCTTGACTCGTGCCGGTCGCCAATCGAACTTTTCAGTGCCCGCCGGCGACTCCGCTGTTCCGAGTCGGACCGCGCCGGGAATGTCAGCGCTACCAGGGAGACGGAATGCGGAAGGTCCTGATCGACGTTCACCTCACTCGAACCGATCGGACCGGAGCCCATCCGCATGTCATCGCCATCGCGCCCCTCGGCGGCGCGCATCGTTGCCGAACGCCTGACGTACGCGCTGCCTGACGGCCGCGCGCTTTTCAACGACCTCACAATCGCATTCGGCCGGGAACGCACCGGCCTCGTCGGAGCCAACGGCTCCGGCAAGACCACGCTCTTCCGCCTGCTGACGGGAGCACTGCGCCCATCATCCGGCGCTGTTCATCGCGACGGGTCGGTCGCCGTCCTGGCGCAGGATTTCCGACCGGAGCCGGCCGCGCCGCTCAGCGTCGTGCTGGGAATCGACGCGCGTCTCGCGGCGTTGCGCCGCCTCGACGCGGGCGTCGGCACGGCCGAGGATCTCGAGCTCGTCGGCGACGCCTGGGACCTCCGGGAGCGCGCGTACGTCGTGCTGGCGGAATTCGGCCTCGCACATCTGTCGCTCGAGCGCGCGGTGGGCGACGTGAGCGGCGGCGAAGCCACGCGAGCGGCACTCGCGGGATTGACCTTGCAGCGGCCCGACATGCTGCTGCTCGACGAGCCGACGAACCATCTCGACGAGACGAGTCGCGACGCACTCGGCGCATTCGTCGATACCTGGCAGGGCGGGATGGTCTGCATCAGCCACGATCGCGCACTGCTTCGCCGCATGGATCGCATCGTCGAGCTCTCGACGCTCGGCGTGCGCGTCTTCGGCGGCAACTACGACTTCTACCGTGAGCGGCGCGACATGGATGATGCGGCCGCGGAGCGAGAGCTCGCGCAGGCGCGCGCTGCATTGCACGTCGCCGAGCGCGAAGCGCGCGAGGTTCGCGAGCGCCAGGCGCGGAGAGAAGCACAGGGGAAGCGCGATCGCGCGAACGCCAACATGCCGACGATCCTTCTCAATGGCCGTCGCGGCCAGGCGGAAGCAACGGGGGCGCGCATTCGAGCCACGACGGCACGTGAGGTCGAGGAACGTCGCGCGCGAGCGTCCGAGGCGCGACAGCGCGTGGAAGAGCGCGAACGGCCGCGTTTCGGCATCGCGCCATCCCGTCTCCCCGCGGGACGCACGGTCCTCGCGCTCGACGACGTCACCGTTCGGTTCGATCCGGGCGCGGCGCCCGTCCTCGACGGCGTCTCGCTGCACATCGTCGGCCCGGAGCGCGTCGCGCTCGTCGGTGAGAACGGGAGCGGCAAGACGACGCTGTTGCGCGTCGCCCTCGCGTCGATCCGCCTCGATGCGGGGACCGTGCGTCGATTACCGGACGCAGACATCGCGGCGCTCGATCAGCACGGCGCCGCGATGAATCCCTCCGACTCCGTGCTCGAGACGTTCCGGTCGTATCATCCGGACATGGAACCGGCGCGGCTGCGGTACGCGCTCGCGCGGTTCCTGTTCTCCGACGAAGCCGCGCTGCAATGCGTGAGCACACTGAGCGGCGGGCAGCGTGTACGACTGTCGCTCGCCTGCGTGCTCGGGGGAGAGCGTGTCCCTTCCCTGCTCATTCTCGACGAGCCGACGAATCACCTCGATCTCGATGCCATCGGCGCGATCGAGAGCGCGCTTCGCGACTATGACGGCGCGCTGCTCGTCGCGAGCCACGATCACGACTTTCTCGAGGCGATCGGGATCGACCGATTCGTCAGACTTGTCCGGTCCTCGGGAGAATGATGCCGAGCGCGGGGAGTGGTTGTCCCATTCGCCTCAGCGGAGAAACCGCCGCGCGAGCTGCTCCAAACGGTCGTCGCCCGCCTTCTCCGCGTTCGCGAGCAGCTCCTGGACATACGGCCGGAGCCGCTGCTCGCCCCAGTAGTAGCCCGTCGCACGCTCGGCGAGCTGCGTTTCATTGACGCGCGCCGCCTCGAGCAACGCCTTCGCCGCCGCGCGGTCGTAGCCCGGATCGTCGCGATCCGGCAGATCATAGTGGCGACGCGGCATCTCGCCTTCCGCATCGTCTCGCAGGAACGCCATCGACATTCCACAAATCTAACCGCCGAAAACGAGTGAGGCGCCCCGCGCCCGGCGCCGCACCAGACAGCACGTAAGTGCCGCGC
>CBHWBX010000269.1:0-6513 GCA_966111935.1 uncultured Gemmatimonadaceae bacterium | reverse complement strand
GCTTCGCGCAGATGCCCGAAGATGCTCGGCCGCTCGGGACGCGGGCCGACGATGTTCATGTCGCCGCGGACGACGTTGTAGAGCTGCGGCAGCTCGTCGAGGCGCGTCACGCGCATGATCCGGCCGAGCGCCGTCACGCGTGCGTCGCCACGGCGCGCCCACACCGCTCCTGCGCGTTCGGCATTCGCTACCATCGAGCGGAACTTGTAGATGTGGAACGGCCGCCCGCCGATGTCGTGTGCCCGGCGATCGGTTCCGAGATCGACCGGACGCCGCGCCCGGCGCCGGTCGACGCCGACGCGCGTCTGCACGTAGATCGCCGGTCCGGGTGACGTCAGCATCACGAGCAGCCCGAGCACGACGAGCACGGGCATCAGGATGAGCAGCGCTGAGCCGGCGATGACGATGTTGACGACGCGATTGAGAATCTCCGAGCGACGCCGCGGCCGAAAGCTCGGCTGCCGCACCGAGGTGATCGCGACGATGCCGGTCTCACGTGCCGTCGCCGTCGCGCGCGGCGCACGGTAGCCCGGATCGGCCGGGGACTCAGTGGCGAGTGGCATAGAGCACCGAGACGCCGACGCCGGCGATTGCGATCAGGATCTGGCTGATCACCGCCCAGTCGCGGCGGCCGCGCTCTTCGAGGAAGATCTCATCGCCTGAATGCAGGTCGACCTGGGCGAGCGTCGCGCCGGAGGCGAGGAAGTCACGAACGTTCGCCGGCTCCCACAGCACGGTGCCGCCATGACGTACCGTCATGCGCTCGGAGCTCGCGTTCGGCAGCGGTCCGCCGGCAGCCATGAGCGCATCGCTGAGCAGGGCGTCACTGGCGAGCTGGTAGTAGCCGGGACGCACGACCTGGCCGAGCACGCCGACGCGGATGAGCATGTTCACCTTGACGTCGGGATCGCGGAGATACGTCGCGATCGTCGAGCGAATGCGGGCTTCGGCTTCCGAGCGCAGGAGTCCGGCCAGGGGAATCTCCGGCAGTGTCGGCAGCGCGAGCACGACACCCTCGCGCACGGTGAAGGTGTTGTTGAGCGCCGTGTCCCCGCGCACGAAGACCTCGATGTGGTCGCCGACGCGGAAGTCGCCCTCCTTCAGGCGCATGCGGATCGCCGACGCCGTGTTCGCGCTCTTCACGCGATCGGCTTCATTGCGCTTCGGATCCGCGGCGTCTCTCGCCGCGGCGGCGGCGAGTGAATCGAGATCGCGACGTCCGGCCTGAACGACGCGCAAGGTACCGTCGCGACCGGATTGCGCCCGAGCGACGTGGGGTGACAGCATGTGCGATAGCAGCACCGTCGCAACGACAGTGGCGATCGCGCCAGCCCGCAGAGGGCGACGGGTGTTGTTTCTCATGCGGGCTGCAATCGCAGTCGCCGTGCTACGCGCGTCACATCGATGCGCGCACGACTAACTCTCGTACTGGCTGTGAGATGCGTCCCTTTCCACCGCATATCACAGACTGTAACGGTGCGAAGGACCGTCGCGTTCGCGCGACGTATCGCCGTGCCATCGCTACAGATACGGCCCCTGCGGATGGCGTGGATTGACCGCTAGCGTACGGCGCATGAGTTGCGGAAAGTGTCGCACCTCACAGCAGGCCGCGACCGCCACGCTCCGCCCCAAACCGATGATCACTCATCCGCGAAACAAGTCCGCCCTGCCGCCGGCGCTCGCGCTGCTGGTGGGCACCAATGATTGGAGCGTGCGCGCGATCGAGAGCATTCTCGATCCCGCCGCGTATCTCACATTGCGTGCGCCGAATGCCGCGCAGGCCGTGCAGCTCGCGCAGAGCGCTTCGCCGGACGTGGTGATCGTCTACGGCGACCTGCTCGACCACGCACTCGAGGACGTCTGCCGCACGATGACGCGCGAAAACCTGCTCAGCCCCAGCTGTCCGTTCATCGTGCTTGCCTCGAACGGCGGCACGCGCGAGCGCCGGCTCGAGCTGCAGCGCCTCGGCGTCTGGTACGTGCTGCACGAGCCGATCGACGCCGAGGCGCTCGGGTTGTTCTTCACGCGGCTGCTCGGCGCGCAGCGCGAGCTGCATCGGGTGACCGAGCGCATTTTCATGGACGCCGAGACGGGGATGTACAACGAGCGCGGATTGCTCCGCCGCGCGAGCGAGATCGGTGCGCACGCGACGCGCAACCGCGAGTCGCTCGGGTTCATCGCGCTCCGGCCGGTGATCGACCGCGACGACCCGCCGACGGATCTCTCCACGGTGTCGGTCGCCACGCTCTCCGCGCACCTCGCGGACATCGTCGGACGTGTCGTCCGTCTGTCCGACGTCGCCGGATGGCTGCGGCCGCGCGAGATCGGGATCGTCGCGACGTGCGCGAACGCCGAAGCGTCGATCAGTCTCGTCGACCGGCTGCGCACCGCCATCGAGTCGTCGCCGCTCGTGATCGGCGGTGCGATCCGACGGCTGTCGATCGAGGCCGCGCTCTGCGCGGTGCCCGACTTCGCCGACTCGGCCGTCGGTGCGCCCGATCTTCTGCTGCGCGTGGCCGAGCATCTGCGCGCCGGAATCACGATCGCCGATCGCACGCCGATCTCACTCGTCGAGACGATTCCGCTCCGACGCTGAGCGACCGTCGATACGCGTCGCTGAACCGACGAACGGGCGGAGCGGTGATCTACACGCTCCGCCCGTCGCGCATCAGTTGGCGCTGGAGATCACGCCAATCTGCGAGGTCCGCTGCGGCACCATCGTGTCGACGTCGACCGACTCGTCGGAAAGATACTGGTAGTACTCGCTCTCGACCGGATCCAACGACGCGTTGACGAGCGCGCCGATCACGTTGATCGGCAGGCGATCGACCGAGCCGAGCGAGGACTTCGCGAGATGCCGATCGCTCGCGTCCATGCGGAGGACGACGGCCAGCGCGCCGGTGGCGATGCTCTCCCAGAGCGCGTCGGCGCCAAGGCTGAGCGGCGGCGAGTCGATGATCACGATGTCGTAGCCGGCGCGCGCTTCCGCGAGCAGCGACGAGAGCCCCGGTCCGGCGAGAAGCTCCGGCCCCTGGCGATAGCGCGTGCCGCACGGGATCAGCGACAGCCGAGGAATGCCCGTCGCGGTCACGACTTCCTGCATCGCCAGCCTGGCCGCCAGGCAGTCCATGAGTCCCGGGCGTCGCGGAACGCCGAACGCCTCGTGCTGCGCGCCGCGGCGAATATCGCCGTCGATCAGTAACGTGCGATACCCGGCCTCGGCGAACGAGATCGCGAGATTCGTCGAGACGAGCGACTTGCCGTCGCCCATGTTCGGGCTCGAGACGGTGAGCTGCATCGGTGTCTGTCCGCCGAGCGCGTAGGCGACGCCGACGCGAATCCCGCGCAGCGCCTCGACGAGCTGCGCGTTCTCGAGGCTCGTCCCGCGACGCTTGCGCAGGCGGGGCAGGGAGCCGAGGATGGTGAGCTCCATGTCGTCGCCGATCTGCGACTTGTAGCGCAGACGCTTGTCCGTCGCGTCGAGGAGAATCGCGCCGAACAATCCGGCGACGATACCGGCGAGAGTGCACATCGCGGCGATCTGGCGCGCGCGTCCGGCCGGCGCGCGCAGCGGCGCGACCGCGGGATCGAGCACGCTCACGTCGGCGACCATGCCGGCGGCGGAGAGCCCCGCGGACTCGTACTCGTTCTGAACCTTCGTGAAGAGATTCTCGGCAAGCGTGACGTTGCGG
This sequence comes from uncultured Gemmatimonadaceae bacterium, assembly GCA_966111935.1. Classification (GTDB taxonomy): domain Bacteria; phylum Gemmatimonadota; class Gemmatimonadetes; order Gemmatimonadales; family Gemmatimonadaceae; genus JAQBQB01. The sequence goes on along the minus strand of CBHWBX010000269.1, from coordinate 2,821 downwards.
CGAAGCCGCAGCTCCTCGAGTGCACGCGGGGGAATGCCCTCGAGCGATTGCGCCGTCGTCGAGACGGTCGTCTCCAGCTCCGATTCGCGCTTCTTCATCTGATCGATGCGGGCGGCGGCGAGACGCGGGATCGTCTGGTTCTGGAGCTCGCGCTCGGCGTCGCGGAGGTCGCGCACGATGCGATGCTCGTCGGTGTACTGGCGGCGCGCGGCGGCGAGGGCCGTCCGCTTGGCGTCGAGCTCGACGATGGCCGCGCGCACTTCCGGTGCGCGAGTCGTGAGCACCGGGATCGCGAGCACTTCGGCCGCCGCTCCGTCGTCCGCGCGCACGCGCGCCACCGCCGCCTCGAGCGTCGCCTGATCGCGCTGCAGGCCTTCGAGCTCGGACTTGTCGTCGAGGTAGCGGGCGAGCAGGGGATCGGAGGAATTCGCGCGTCCCGACGCAGCGCTCGCGTCGCCCGGCAGCGTGACCGAGGCGACACGGAATCTCTCGAGCGCGCTCTCGGCGGCGCGCAGCGAAGCCTGTGCCGACCGCACCTGTTCATTCAGCCGCTCCGACTGCGCAACGACGCTGCGCTTCTTCAACTCGGTGCTGACCGAGATGAACTCCTCGGTGATCATGTTGAGCAGGGCCGCCGTTGCCTTTGCATCGGGGCCGAGGAGCGTGAGGCGTATGAAGCTCGTGCCGTCCGGCTGCACCGTCGACAGCCGTGCCGAGATGTCGTTCGCCGCGTCACGCAGCGTCTGGACGAGGAACGGATGATCGCCCGACCGCGCGAACAGTTCGCGCGGCGGTATCCATTGAAAACCGAGCGCGCGCCCGACCGAATCGCCGGCGCTGCCGGTCTCGATCGTCACGCCGGCGGCGCTGCGCAGCGTGTAGTGCGCGCCGTCATCGGCGACGTGCATCACGTACGATCCGGTACGCACGCTGTCGCGCGGCGTGAGGCCGGCGAAGAATGGACGCTCCTCCGGTTGGAGCGCGACGACCTGCATGTGCGCACGACGGGCGACGCGCTCGAGAATCGCATAGCTGCGGAGCAGGTCGATCCAGGACGACCCATTGACGAGTCCCGTCCCGCCGCGGTCGTTCGAGCGGGCGTCCGTCGAGATCCAGAGCGTCGCGTGGACGTCGTAGACCGGCCGCATCAGGCGCATGACCATCACGCCGCCCGCGGTGCCGAGCGCCGTCATCAGCAGCACGAGCCACTTGTAGCGCCAGATCGCCGCGCGATATCGAGCCCACGGAATTCCCGGGTCCATCCCCATCAGCGGCGTCGCCATCGGCGGCGGCGGTGGCGCCGCCGCCGCGAGAGCGTGGGTCTGGGCGGCGATGGCGAGAGCGTTGGATTCGGGAGCGCGGGACACGATCTACTCCGCTGAAGGCACGCGCGTTGGGTGCAAATTGTTGCCCGTCCGGAAACCTGCTATTGTCCGGATCCCGTGCGTCGTGCTGTGAGAAAAGCGTTGAGTTTCCGCGACGGACGTGGCGCCGATGCCACGTCCGTGTCAGGATGCGAGAAGACCGTTGCGCAGCGCGAAGGCGACGAGATCCGCCCGCGTCTCGAGACCGAGCTTGCGCATCGCGCGCGAGCGATAGGTCTCGACGGTCTTCGGCGAGAGAAACAATCGCTCTCCGGCCTGTGCGGCGGTGTAGCCTTGCGCCGCGAGCGCCAGCACCTTTCGTTCCCGCTCGGAGAGCTCGTGCAGCCCGGTATGCGCGGCGTCTTCGGCCGGCGCGCGCAATCCGGTGCGCAGAAATTCCTTGAGTGCCGGATCGATCAGCACCTCGCCGCGCGCGACGACGCGCAGCGAGTTGACGAGGTCGCGCTCGTTGATCGTCTTGCGGAGGTAGCCGCGCGCGCCCGCGCGCAGTGCTTCAGCGAGCGTCGTCGGCGCTTCGTCGGCAGTGAGCACGAGAATCACGGCGTCGCTGGCCTGCGCAACGATGCGTCGCGTCGCCTCGACGCCGCCGATGCCCGGCATCGACAGATCCATGATCACGACGTCCGGATGAAGCTTCGGCACCAGCTCGACCGCCTGCTCGCCGGTGGATGCCTCGCCGACGACCTTGATCCCCGGCTGCTCGTCGAGCAGCTGCACGAGTCCGGACCGCGTGAGCGGATGATCCTCGACCACGAGCACGCGCAGGGTCTCGACCGCCGGCGCCGCGGCCGGCTCCGGCGTGGGGTGGGCGAAGGGCTCCGGTCGCGGCGGCGCCTCGGCGACCGCGCCGTGCCAGACCGGCAAGGTGAAGAAGAACGTCGAGCCGCGCCGCAGCACGCTCTCGACCCAGATGCGCCCCTTGTGCGCCTCGATGATCCCGCGGGCGATCGCCAGCCCGAGCCCCGCCCCGGACTTCCGCGCGTGGGCCGCTTGCCAGAATCGATCGAAGACCTTCGGCACGTCATCGGCCGCGATCCCCGGACCGGTGTCCTGCACCGAGAACATGATCTCGTCGTGGTGCGCCTGCGCGCGCACGACGATCGAACCCCCGCTCGGAACGAACCGCATCGAGTTGCCGACGAGATTCGACAGCACCTGATGAATGCGCTGCGGGTCGGCGTGCACGCGCGGCAGATCGGAGATCTCGACGCGCAGCTCGACCCCCTTCGCACGCGCCGTCGGCTCGAACATGTCGCGCACGCCGCTGAGCAGATACTCGGGGCGCACCGGCTCCGGCTCGATGCGCAGATGCCCGGACTCGAGTCGCGTGAGGTCGAGCAGATCGGTGATGAGGCTGTTCATGACGTCCGCGGCGTCCTTGATCGCCGCCGTCGCACGACGCCGATCCTCGACGCCGACCTCGCCGTCCTCGAGCC
>CBHWBX010000268.1:0-6552 GCA_966111935.1 uncultured Gemmatimonadaceae bacterium | reverse complement strand
GGCCGCGCTCGACGCGGCCGGACGTGAGCCCACCGGTATCGCCGGCGGGCGCGTCTCCCTGTGGGAATCGAACATGAAGCAGGGGAGCGACCGCCTCTTCGTCGTCGAGGCGGACGAATACGATCGCTCCTTCCTTGCGCTGTCACCGACCGTCGCGGTCGTGAACAACATCGAGGCCGATCACCTCGACATCTACAGCGACCTCGCCGACATCAAGCGCACCTTCGCGCAGTTCGCGCGCGGTGCGCGGACGATCGTCCTCTGCGCCGACGACGCCGGCGCGAACTCGATGCAGACGCCGAGCAGCACCGAGGTGATTCGGTTCGGCATCGAGTCGGCCGACGCACGCGTCGTCGCGAAGGATCTCGTGCTCGCGCCGACCGGATCGACCTTCCGCGTCGTCTTCGACGACGAGGATCTGGGGCCGGTCGAGCTGAAGATTCCGGGACGGCACAACGTGCTGAACGCGCTCGCCGCGATCTCGGCGGGGCTCGCCGTCGGCGCGCTCGTGCCGGACATGGCGCGCGGACTCGCGTCGTACACCGGTGTCGAGCGCCGCTTCCAGAAGCTCGGCGAGGCGCGCGGCGTCGTCGTGATCGACGACTACGCGCACAATCCGTCGAAGGTCGCGGCGGCGCTGGCGACGGCGCGCGTCGCGTATCCCGACCGGCGGGTCGTCGCCGCGTTTCAGCCGCATCTCTTTTCGCGGACGCGCGACTTCGCGCGCGAGTTCGGGGCGTCGCTCGCGACGGCAGACGTCGTGTATCTCACCGAGATCTATCCGGCGCGAGAGCAGCCGATGCCCGGCGTGACGTCGGGGCTCGTCGCCGACGCGCTGCGCGATGCCGGCGGCACGCTTGCCTGGCGCGGCGCGCGCGACGATCTCGCCGAGGCGCTCGCGTCCGATGTGCGTGACGGCGACGTCGTCGTGACGATCGGCGCCGGCGACATCACCCGGACCGGTCCCGAGCTGTTGAAAAAGCTCAGCGACGCACATTCGTGATCGCCGACGAGCCGCAGAGCGAGGGTCGAGAGTCGCGCGAACGACGCGAGGAGCGCGGCGCGGTGACGGGCCGGCTCTGGTCGCGCCGGCTGAAGCTCGCGCTCGGCGGCATCGTCGTCCTGCTCGTCCTGTCGTCGCCGCTCTGGGCGCCGCTGATCATGCGACGCATGGCGTTCTTTCATGTGCGCCGCATCGAGATCGTCGGCGCGCGGTATGTGGCACCTAGTGACATTCTCACCCGCTTGCACGTCGATACGGTGGCATCGGTCTGGGACCCGACCGGGCCACTAGCGAAGCGGGTAGAGTCTCATGCGGAAGTCGAGCGAGCCGTGGTGAAGCGCAAGCTGCCCGGAACGCTCATCGTGGAAGTGACGGAGCGAGTGCCGGTGGCGCTCGTGCCGGCGACGGGCGGCTTTCGCGCGTACGATGCGCGCGGCGTCGCACTCCCGATCGACCCGGCGAAAGTGGACGTCGAAGCGCCGGTGCTGATGGATCCGGACCCCGTGGTGCTCCGCCTGTTTGGCGCGATGCGCGTCGGGATGCCGGCGTTGTACGCGCGCATGAGTGAAGCGCGCGTCGTGAACAAGGACGAGCTGCGCTTCCTGTTCGGCGCTCAGCCCGTTCGCGCGATGAAGGACGTAAGTTTGGAACGGCTCGCCGAAATCGAGCCGGTCGAGGCGGATCTCCTGCGCAAGCAGCTTCACGCGCTCGAGATCGATTTGCGTTATCGCGACCAGGTGATTGCCCGATTAGAATGATGCTCCCCGCTTCGACAAATCCCGCCGCTGAGAAATAGCATGAATCCCGACCGCCTTGTCGCAGGACTCGATATCGGGTCGGCGAAGACGACCTGCATCATCGCCGAGCTCGAAGGCGACCTTCCCAAGCACCCGACGATCAAGATCCTCGGCGTGGGGCAGGCGCGCACGACGGGCATGCGGCGCGGCGTCGTATCCGACATCGAGGAGACGACGCGCTCGATCAAGAAGGCGATGCAGGACGCCGAGCGCATGGCGGGCGCGCAGATCCAGGAGGTCTACGCGGGCATCGCCGGCGAGCACGTGCAGGCGATGACGAGCAAGGGCATCGTCGCGGTGAGCCACGACGAGATCAACAAGTCCGACGTCGATCGCGCGAACGAAGTCGCGCGCGCCCAGGCGATCCCGCAGGACCGCGAGCTGCTGCACGCGATCCCGCAGGAGTACAGCGTCGACAAGGATCACGGCATCCGCGATCCGATCGGCATGAGCGGCACGCGCCTCGAGACGGAGATGTATCTCGTCACGATCGGCAGCTCGCCGGCGATCAACCTGCGGAAGTCGGTGGAGCGCGCCGGCTACAAGGTGCGCGAGCTCGTGCTCGAGCCGCTGGCGAGCGCGCTCGCCGTGCTCACCGAGGACGAGAAGGAGCTCGGGGTCGCGCTCGTCGAGATGGGCGCGGGGACGACCGATCTGGCCGTGTTCCACGAAGGAAAGATCCGCCACCTCGGCACGATCGCCTTCGGCGGCAACAACGTCACGAGTGACATCGTGCACGGCCTCGGCGTGACCCAGGCCGACGCCGAGCGGCTCAAGGAGCGGTATGGTTGCGCCTACGAGCCGCTCGTCGATCCGAGCGATGTGATCCAGCTGCCGAGCACCGTCGCGCAGGGTGATCGCCAGATTCCGCGCGAGCTGCTCGCGCACATCATTCATCAGCGCATGGACGAGATCTTCGATCTGGTCCAGCGCGACGTCTCGTCGGCCGGATTCGCGGGGAAGCTGAGCGCGGGCGTCGTGCTGACGGGCGGCGCGGCGGCGATGCAGGGCGCCGCGGAGCTGGCGAGTGAAGTGTTCGGGACGGGCGTGCGCGTCGGGATTCCCTCGGAGAACATTACGGGGCTGATCGACTCGGTCGAAGCGCCGCGGTTCGCCACGGCGGTGGGCCTCGCCCAGTACGGTGGGAGCCGTCTTGCCCTCGGCGGCACGACGAACGCGCGGCGCCTGCCGATCGGCAAGGGGATGGAAGGGATCGGCGCGAAGCTGAAGTTCTGGCTGCAGGACTTCTTCTAAACGTCGCTGCTGCTGTTGAAGAACGGTTACGTCAAAAAGCTGCTCACCACGTCTGGGTTGTGGATAAATCACCGACTCGGAAGTTGTGATGATTTCACAGGTTAGTCGTCTGTTTCTCGGACTGGTCGGAGACGCCGAAAGCATTATATTGCCCGAGCGTTTTTGACCCTCCGCAAGGCGCCGTAGCAGCAATCCTTCCTGCTGTTCCGATCATCCACTTCGCAGCTTGGACCGTTCGCAATGATCTTCGAGTTCGAAGAGAGCGCGACTCAGAACGCCCGCATGAAGGTCGTGGGCGTTGGTGGCGGTGGCGGCAATGCCGTGAACCGCATGATCGACGAACACCTCGAGGGGGTCGAGTTCATCTCGGTGAACACCGACTCTCAGGCGCTCATCACGTCGAAGTCGGACATCAAGGTCCAGATCGGGAAGAAGCTGACGCGCGGCCTCGGCGCCGGCGCGCGCCCCGACATCGGCCGACAGGCCATGGACGAAAACCGTGACGAAGTCGCGGGTGCGCTGAAGAACGCGGACCTCGTCTTCATCACCTGCGGCATGGGCGGCGGCACGGGCACGGGCGCCGCGCCGGTGATCGCCGAGCTCGCGCGTGAAGCGGGGGCGCTCACCGTCGGTATCGTCACGAAGCCGTTCCTCTTCGAGGGACGGAAGCGCATGCGTCAGGCGGAGCAGGGCATCGCCGAGATGCGCAAGAACGTCGATACGATGATCGTCGTGCCGAACGAGCGGCTGCTCGCCGTCGTCGGCAAGGGCATTCCGTTCCAGGACGCGCTGAAGAAGGCCGACGAAGTGCTGCTGCACGCGACGCAGGGCATCTCGTCGCTGATCAGCGTCACCGGGCTCGTGAACGTCGACTTCGCCGACGTGCGCACGGTCATGCAGGCGGGCGGCTCGGCTCTCATGGGCACGGGCGTCGGCCGCGGCGAGAACCGCGCGATGGAAGCGGCGCAGCAGGCGATCTCGTCGCCGCTGCTCGACAACGTCTCGGTCTCCGGCGCGACGGGCGTGCTCGTGAACATCACGGGCGGCGCCGACCTCACGCTCGGCGAAGTGCACCAGATCAACGAGATCATTCACGACGCCGTCGGCGACGAGGCGGAGATCATCTTCGGCGCCGTGCACGAGCCGGCGATGCAGGGTGAGATTCGCGTCACCGTCATCGCGACGGGCTTCGATCGTCAGCTCGGTCAGACGACGACGTCGTCGCCGGTCGCGACGATCACCTCGCACGAGCCGACGGCGCCCGCCGCGGTCGTGCCGCCGAAAGGCTCGCCGGTGATTCCGTTCCCCGGCAACCGTCCGGCGCGTGTGTCGGGAACGCCGGCGCCCAATGCGCCGCGCAGCAACGAGCCGCCGCGCGTGCGGCCGCAAATCGATCGGGGAGCGCAGGATCTCAGCGACATGGAGATCCCGACGTTCATCCGGAGACAGATGGATTGAAGCCGAGCGCTGTACGGCTCGGCCTCTATGCGCTCGTCGCGCTGGCACTCGCCGGCGCGCTTCGCTTTACCCCGGAACTTCCCGAGCCCCAGGCGAAGGCGGCCGACGTCTTCGCCGTCACGCAGGCCGGGACTCCGAAGTGGCAGCTCCGCTTCGATACGCTCGGTCGCGGTGAGTCGCTCCGCGCGCTCCTCCAGCGCGGGGGCCTCTCCGGTGACGCCGCCGACGCGGCGCTGAGCGCGGCGACGCAGCTCGATCACAAGCGCATCCCTGCCGGGATGCCGGTAACCATCAAGTCCGAATCGGCCGATTCGACACCGACAGAAGTAACTCTTCAGTTGGCGATCGACCGGTTAGTTAAACTCCGTCGCGACGGAGATAATTGGACAGGCACCGAAGAACGGTTACCCTGGACCACCGACACCATCGTCGTCGGCGGGACGATCGCGTCGAATCTGTACGACGCCATCAACACCAGCGCGAAGACCGACCTGCCGAGCGGCGCGCGCCAGCAGCTCGCCTGGGCGCTCGCGGACGTCTACGACTATCGCGTCGACATGAGCCGCGACCTCCAGGTCGGCGATGAGTTCAAGGTCGTCGCCGAACGGTCGGTCGCGCCGACGGGCGCCGTGAAGATCGGCAACGTGATCGCCGCGACCTTCAAACTCTCCGGCAACGTCATCGACGCGGTGCGCTTCACCAGCGAGTCGGTGAGCGGACAGTTCTTCGACCAGACCGGCAAGTCGATGCGCGCCGCCTTCCTGCGTGCGCCCCTCGAGTTCCGCCGCATCTCCAGCGTCTTCGGTGGACGCGAGCACCCGGTGCTCGGCGGCTGGCGCCTGCACAAGGGACTCGATTACGCCGCCGACTATCGCACGCCCGTCCGCGCGATCGGCGACGGCGTCGTCGTGCGCGCCGGCTGGGGCAACGGCTACGGCAACACCCTCGAGATCCGTCACCGCAACGGCTTCGTCACGCGCTACGGGCATCTGAGCTCGTTCGAGAAGGGTATCCGGGTCGGCACGCACGTGTCGATCGGCCAGATCGTCGCGCGCGTCGGCAGCACGGGGCTCTCGACGGGCCCGCACCTCCACTTCGAGGTGCTCGTGAACGGCGAGCAGCGCGACCCGCGTACGGCGCTCAAGTCGACCGGCGGCGAGCCGATGCCGGCCGGCGACCGACAGTCGTTCGAGGCGCTGCGCGACCGGCTGCTCACGACGATCGACACGATGGCGCCCGGAGTGAGCAAGCTGGCGCTGCGGTAGCAATCGGTGTCATCCTGAGCGCAGCGAAGGACCCCTTTCACTGAGGCGATCTCCTCACGGAAAGGGGTCCTTCGTCCCCTTCGCCCTGCTCAGGGTCCTCAGGATGACTTAAATTGGGTGCAATGTCGCCCTGGCTCGTCGCCCTCATCGCGGGACTCGTCGTCGCGCTCGTCCAGTATGGCGTGCGCGATTTGCGTTCTGGTGGGGCCCCGCCGCACGTCGCGGCCCTGCTGAGCTTGGGGGCCGGCGCGCGCCCCGTTGCGCGGGCTCTCGATGCACCGGCATCGCGCGCGAAGCCCGTCCCCGCGTGGGGCGCGCTCGACGCCTCGCTCAGTATGGTCCGCGGCGACAGCGCCCTCTGGCGCGCGGCGCGCGATACGATTCGCGCCGCGCATCCCGATTCCGTGCTCGCCTTCGGCGATTCGGCACGACGTGGTGATTCGCTCTCCACTCCCCACGATCAGGCAACGCTGCTTCGACCCGCGGTCGAGCGCGCGCTCGGCGCGGGACATCCGCTCATCGTCGTCACCGACGGCGAGCTCGACGATCCGGACGCGGTGCGCAGCCTGCCCGCGGGATCGCGCATCGTCGTCCTGGCGCACAAGGGCCAGCGCGACCTGGGCGTGTCGACGATCGATGTGCCGCGCGCCGTCGTTGCCGGCGACACGGTCGAGACGCGCGTCGGTGTGATCGCCGGAGGCGGCGGCGCCCGCGCCGGCCCCCTCACGCACAAGGTCGCAGAAAAACCCACAGGCCGCGCGCCCAACGACTCACA